>JAQTRT010000010.1 GCA_028711675.1 bacterium
TGGGATTTCCGCAAACAGATGGTCTGTTTGGTCAGTTAATATATATTTTCTATTTTATATGTCAAGAAAATTATTCTATTAAAAATACATTGAAAATTGAATCATATCCATTAAAATAAGGTTATCCTATAAAAGAGAGGTATTCATATGAAATGGGGGAAAATCTTTAAATTTCTGTTCTGTATTATCCTCTGCCAGCTGGCCGGTGGACTCGGGGCTGTTTTCACAACACCTTCCATCCCCACCTGGTATGCCGGCCTGGTGAAACCGTCCTTTAATCCGCCGAACTGGATATTCGCCCCTGTCTGGACAACACTTTATCTCATGATGGCTGTCAGCCTGTTCCTGATCTGGAACAAGGGCTTCAGCGTAACCGGGGCCAAAAGAGCCCTGTTCCTCTTCGGCGGCCAGCTTGTGCTTAACGTGCTCTGGTCCCTTGTTTTCTTTAAACTGCATTCACCCCTTGCCGGTTTCATCATCATTATCATCCTGTGGGTTATGATCCTGTCGACCATACTGTCGTTCAACCGGATATCCCGGCCGGCGTCTCTATTCCTAATCCCGTATATCCTCTGGGTCAGTTTTGCTTCTGTGCTGAATTTTTTCCTGTGGAGACTGAACGTCTGAATGCGTTAGAACGCTGATCCGGCTGTTCAGAGCCGTTCTTTTGTGATGTTCTGGTAAGTCCGCCTGATCTCTTCCAGGCCGATATAGATACCCGGGTATTCCGCCAGGATACGGTCAAAAGTATCCGTGTCGATCATGATGATATCGGCATGGTCCGAAGCTACTACCACATCGGCCATGCGTTTGGTCTTTTCGATAAGGGCGGTCTCCCCGAAAGGATCGCCTGTACCGATCTGATTGATGGTCTTAGGTTTGTTCTCCTTATCCCTCACGATCACGTCCAGGAGCCCGTATTTCACGATATAGAATTTGTTGCCCATATCGCCGTAACGGATGATATAGTCGCCTTTATCGAACCGCTCCTGGTTAAAGAGCGACGAAAGGGCGTTGATCTCCCTTTCCGAAAGCATCTTGAAGAACGGGATCTGGGACAGGAGCGGCCTGTTCTCGATAATGCCGTTATAGGTATCCAGGATCTGGTTCCTGTATTTACCGAACTTTTCCTCAGCCAGGGAGAGGAGCTCCACATTGGTCCTGGCATAAGCCGTGGCATTCCTTATCTTGTTCTCCGTGAAAAAAGCCATTTCGCCGAAATAATCGCCTTTACCCAGATACAGTTTTTTCCCTTCCGGGGTCACCACTTCCACTTCCCCGGAATGGATGATATAGAATTTCCCGGCTGTCTCGCCTGTCTTCAGGATCACCTGGTCCTTTTTATACTGTTCCTTGTCGGAATTCTCAATGATGTCCAGCTTCTGCTCAGGCGACAGTCTCTTAAAGAGAGTGATCTCATCCACCTGCCTGGTGAGCCTGCGGTATTTCTGGATCATGTCGGTCTGGACCAGCGTTACTTCCTCGCCTTTATGCGCCTGGCGGATGGACATATTCTCCGGCAGTTCATGGACATGGATGGCAATGACCTTCTTCTTTATCTCTTCAGGCAGTTCATTCAGGTTCTTCAGGTCCGAATGGATACCGCCGCCCACGTCGTGGATGATCAGGTCGCTGTCCCAGATAAAACCCAGAATAGAATCAGCCCTCTGCCGCGTGATGATCTTCTCAGCCGCTATTTTTTCCACCACATTTTTATTGTAATTGGTATCACCGGAATGAGCGATGCTCTTCCTAAGGTTCTTGGCCGGGTCCGTATAAGTAACAACGAACCTGAGCGTAGGGATGGAATGGAAAGCGTAATCGGTCCGGATGGTCACCTTTTCATTGAGCTTGAACTCCTCGCCGGGTTTCAGCTCCTGGAAAGAGATGAGCCGGCTGATCTGGTTATCGTTCCAGCCCGTGATAGCCTTCACTTTTCTCACAAAACTGTCCATGACAATGCGCGACGTGATGAGCTTGATCATCTTGCCGCTGATGATCTGCTCCAGGATACCGTCATCATGGTCCGAATGCACATGGGTTAAAAAGATGTATTCGATATCATTCCGGTTGATGCGCTTCCGGTCCAGGTACTGCGGCAGGTTCGTGAGCGGGTCCACCACGATACCCTTGCCGTCGCCTATCCAGACGATGAAGCTGCTGGTGAGACGCGCAGGGTCAAAGCCCGTACTGGGATCGAAGAAATAAACGCCGAACTCCGTTTCTTTGCCCGGTTCCGTAAGGCTGAACTCCTCTTCAATGGTAACAGGCTCCCATTTATTCAGGTCGATGCATCCCAGGATCTTGTTGTTCTCTCTTACGGTAAAATATTCCTGTCCGGGCTGCCGGATGATCTCCATCTCATTCAGTTTGATGCTGTTATCCTTGAACGAGTAAGTTTCGATGTAATCGGCCAGCGTGGTATCACGTTCCTGGTCAAAAGACTTTACCTTCACGGTAAAAACCTGCAGCTCTTTCAGGAGGGTTGCGGCCTGTTCACCGGTCAGGCCTGAAGCTTTCAATTGTTCCAGAGTGGGGCCGAAGATCTCTTCCGTGGCCAGGACCTCGATCCGTTTACGGATCTCTTCGTTCACGCATAAAAATTTCGTTTTGGTGCCCCGGTTAACGAAATAATTCTCGAACACGGGAAAGGCGATGTCGATATAATTAATGCCGTTATAGAACGTTTTTTCCGTAATGACGAAACAGGAAGGCACAGCTTTATTGTTAAGCTTTGCTTTTTTAATGGTATTGGGCGGGACCCTGAACTGGACCACGCCGCAGGTCCCGGTGACGATCCGGAGGCTGTTCGGTTCGATCTTTTCAATAGGCCTTTTCCTGATGACGTATTTCCCGTTATCTTCGAGGGTGCTCTGTATGCTGTGATCCAGGTCGAAATTCTTAAGCCACATCTCCAGCTCCAGGTTCTTGAACGCGGACTGGGAATTAAGGATGTTCTTCAGATGACTCAGGGCGGCAATTTTCAGCTGCGGATTTTTTTCGATCTTATCCTGAATGATCTGGAGCACAGGGTTTTCGATCTCAAGCTGCGCATCAATAGAATCAAAAAAATCAAGATATTCATCCATAGTTATTTAACAATATACATTTTATCTTGTAAAGTCAATCTAATTATCGGCAATTTGTAGTACGGTGCCGGAGTACGGTGCCGGTACCGTACATAGTACATCAATAAAAAACCTGAAAAATCTCATTATTTTGGTAAAAAATCATTATCGGGTGCCGGTACCGTACACTGTACACTGGTTAGTTTATTGGTTTATCAGAACAACGCCGGGATTATGCTAATCCTGTGATAAAAAATGCAATAAAAATTATTTTATTCCGTCTATTATAATATGACTCAAAAGGTTTGGTATACCAAAATATCCGAATTCTTCAGAAAGGAACAGGGTAAGCTCGTCTGGTACGTACGGAACAGGATCGACGATTCCGCGGACCGGGATGCCGAGGACATCGTCCAGGATGTCATGATGAACCTGTTCAATAAGGCGAACGTCCTCCTGCCTGTGGAAGATCTCTCATCCTATATCTATCAGGCCCTCAGGAACAAGATCATCGACCTTTTCCGGAGGAGGAGGAACGAGGTCTCCCTGGATACGCCGTTCTCCGCTGGCCGGAACATCACGTTAAAGGATATCCTTCACGATGCGCGGTACGACGTAGCAACGGAGATGGAGAAAAAAGAGATGCAGGAAAGGCTTTATGCCGCCATTGAAACCCTGAATGAAGACGAGGAAGCTGTGGTCATTGCTACGGAATTCGACGACCGTTCTTTCCGTGACTTGTCGGAAGAGTGGGACACACCGATCGGCACTCTTCTGGCGCGGAAATCAAGGGCTTTGGCTAAATTAAAAAAGCGCTTGAAACATAGATAAATAATTCCCGGAGGTAAAATATGAATAACCACATGGAAGACATGCATTATTGCTGGAGTTTCAACCCGGTCATCAGGGTGTTCCGCATCATCGGGCTTACCATCGGCGGCATCGTCATGGCCGTCGTGTTCGCCTTTCTCTTCGGATATGTTGTCCAGCATCTCTGGAACTGGCTCATGCCCGCATTGTTCGGCCTGGCTGCAATAACCTACTGGCAGGCATTCGGTCTGGTGCTCCTGTGCAAGATCCTGTTCGGCGGATTTCCGCCTGGGCATCCTCATCACGGACCCTGGGCGCATAAAAAGCACTGGGAAGGCTGGCACGAGGATATGAAAGATTGGGGAGACAACTGGAAAGACGATATGTGGAAGCCCAAAGGCTCTTACAGGAACTGGAGATACTACAACAAGTACTGGAAAGACGAAGGTAAAGCAGCATTCGAATCCTATATCGACAAACTTGAAAAAGAGAAAAAGGAATAGACCTATCTTTCAGGGGTTTTCAGTTCTTCTCATCCCTGCAAACTGAAGAACTGAAAGCCCCTGCTTCGCTCGCAAAGCCAAATGGCAGCTTAGTTTATTGGTTTTTAGTCCTTTGCATAAGACGTTATCTAAAATCAAGATAAATTAAGTTTGTACAAGTACTCATAACCAACTAACCAAGAACCAGAAAGGATGCTGGCCGAGAATGAGAAAAATCAAAAATTTGTATTTGAATAGTTTGTTTTTTCTATACTTGATTCTGTTTTTAACAATGATAAATTCACTTATATGCCTGACCAGGAACTTTTAGAATGCCTGAAACAGAATGGTCTCGATCATTCATCGCTGGAAGAAGCCGTAAGATCAGAACCGGAAAAAGTACTGGAAAAGCTGAACCAGGCAGTCTATGACTTGAACCGGCATTTCACTCCTGAGGTCATGGATCTTCTCATAAAAAATTTCCCGGGCCACGCATCCCTTTTCGGCATCCTCCATATCCTGGCATCCCGCCAGCCTGAGCGAAGCCGCATTATGATAAACCATTTCCAGGAAAATTTTCCCAAGGCCCCGGTTCATGCGACAAACGAACTTTACTACATTTCCACGAACGATCCCCATCTCCTCGATCCGGGCCTGCTCAGGCTCAGCGCCCGGTACCTGGATTCCAATCCATACACTATCTACCAGATATTCCAATTTGCGGTCCTTAACAGGCCTGAACTGATCGATGAAAGCCTTGTGGACCGGCTCATCAGCGGCATCCACCGCGCGCCCAACCAGGCTTTTTATTTTATACGCGAACTCATTAAAAAACGGCCGGAGTTCATGCCTTCCTGCTGTCTGGCCCTGTTCGAATGCATCAATTACGAGGAGCATTATTATGTAAAACGTGAAATGCTCCAGGACATTAAAGCAGTTGCCGAATTCTCCCACGTGAAGACCAGCATTGAAAAAGCCCTGCGCCGGCCCATGAAAGCAGGTTCCAAAAGAAGCCGCGTTCTCATGGCCATCATGTTCAGGCAAAGCCGCCGTTCCAAGCAGGCTGTACTCCTGAACAGCCTAGATCTCATGGGACAATGGCCTGTACTCTGGGAGTTCCTCCTCTTCCTGATCGACATCTCAGACGATAAAAACGTTTCCTCGGCAGCTGCGGCGCAGTTCCTGGAAAAAGTTTACAGGCTTTCGTTCCTGGTAGACGGGTACGTATTCAATAACCTTTTAGTTGAAAAAATAGCCGAGACAGAAAATAACCGGACAAACAAAGAACTGCCGGCTGAGCTTTTCTTCCTTTCCCGTGACCGCGAACTGGGCCAGCTGTACAACAGGGTGGCAGGCATAGCTGACCGGACAGGCCAGAGCCTCCGCCTGGCTCCGCTCCTCAAATGGCAGGAACGGGTCAAGGAAGCTGAAGAAGAACTGCTCCACATCCATAAAAACAAGAGTACAACAGACCCGGAACTGCTCCGCAAACTCGAAATACGCGAACATTCGCTCCGGAACAGGCTGGAACGCTGGGAGCAGGAGAAACTGCATCCTGACGCTGTGCCAGGACCTGATGCCGTGAAAGAACAGCACGAACTTTTAAAAAAGCTCGTGTCAGGCCTGAGAGCTGAAGCCGTGAACCTTGTCTTTTCCCTTATCCAGAAGGCCTCACAGGATGTTTATACAGCGGCAGCCCGCGATCTTTTCGGAAGGGAGATCGACCTTTCCAAAGCTGATCCCGACATTCTGCCTGCTTTTCTTTATTTCCGTCAGCTCAGTTCTGGTTTTCCCAATAACAGGAAATATCTGCTCAAGCTCATCGAGGACAGCCTGGAAAACCGGCCTCATGACTGGATGTGGACCGAACCGAAGGTCCGGGAATGGGCCGGCCAGGTGAAAAAAACCCAGAAGGACATAGACCTGAAACGCTGGCGCGCGGAATTCAGAAAAGAATACTTGTACGATCCTGCCGACGCATTCAGGGAAAAACAGGAGCGCATCCAAAAGGATATCCAGGAAGCCAGGAAGCTCTTTAAAGAATTGAAGGTCAAAGGCATGGAGAACGCGGATTATAACGCTTTACGGGAGAAATACCTGGAACTCTCGGAAAAGCCGGACAAGAAGCCGGACCAGGCGATATTCGGAGAACTCGGTACGGACCTGGAACGCATCCGCATTACGCAGGAAACGCCGGATTCAGATTACGCGGGAAAGATAATTCTGGAAATCGAGACAAACCCGTTCCAGTACCTTTTCATGGGTGAATACGGATTCGCCTCATGCCTCTCCATCCGCGGAGCTTATGTCTGGTCAGCCATTTCCAACGCCATTGACATTGACAAAGCGGTCATCTGGGCCAGGGAACCTGAAGGGAACATCATCGGCCGCAGGCTCATTGCCCTGACACCGCACGGCATCATTTCCTACAGGACATACGCGAACCGGCACGGCCTGGCCATAGACCGGTTCTTCACGCGATTCATCAGGGAATACGCTGAGCATTGCCATACTGTGATCGCCCGGCAGATAAAATGGAAACCTCTGCTGAGCGACCGCTGGTACGACGACGGCAGTTTGTGATGGTGCCGGTACCGTACATCGTACAAGATAAAAAACGCGTAAATTCGGGATATTATGCCTGAAAATTCATTTATAGTGCCGGTACCGTACATCGTACGGTATTGGTAATATCTTGAAAAGGAGGCGTTCACTTGAAGACCGCAACAGAATTCATGGGATTCCCTAAAGAGACCGTGGAATTCTTCATCGACTTAAAGAAGAATAATAACAGAGCCTGGTTCAACGAACACAGACAGGATTACGAAGAGTATGTCCTGGCTCCGGCCCAGCACTTTGTCATGGCGCTGGCCGAACGCCTGAAAAAAGACCGGCCTGACCTGATTGCCATACCCAGGATCGACCGGGCCATATTCAGGCTCAACCGCGACGTGCGTTTCAGCAGGGACAAATCGCCATACAAGACGCACCTCGGAATCTGGCTCTGGGAAGGCGAAAGGCCCAAGCTGGAAAGCCCGGGATTCTATTTCCACCTGGAACCGCCGGATATCATGCTCTCTTCAGGCATCTATATATTCTCACCGGACGAATTGGCCCTGTTCCGCAAGACCGCGACCAGGCCCGGGACAGGGAACGGCCTGAAGAGGGTCCTGTCTGCTCTGAAGAAAAAAGGTTACTTATTCGGCGGTAAATATTATAAGCGGATACCGCGCGGATACACACCTGATTCCCTCAATGCCGACCTGCTCCTTTATAACGGATTCTATACGGATCACAGCAGAAAGATCCCCAAGCTCCTGCATTCGGCAAAATGGGCTGATTATTGCTATAAGGTCTTCAGGGACATGGTCCCTCTCCATGAATGGTTCATTAAAATGCTGAAAAACAGATAAGGAAGAGAACAAGGGATCAGATATCCGCAGACGCTTCAAAGAGCGTACAGGAGGTATATTATGTTCCTTTACCTGGTGCAACATGCCGAATCTTTATCCAAAGAAATGGACCAGACCCAGCCGCTCTCTGAAAAAGGGAAAAACGATATTAACCGGCTGGCAGATTCTCTGTTCAAATTAAAGATCCCGCTGGACCAGATCATCCATAGCACAAAATTGCGTGCCAGGCAGACAGCCGAAGTCTTAGGCGCGAAGCTGAATCCTCCCCAGGGTTATTCCGAACAGGAAGGGCTTTCCCCGCTTGATGAACCCATGATCTGGTTAAAAGGCATTCTGGCTATGAACAAGAACCTGATGCTCGTTGGACACCTGCCCCATCTGGAAAAGCTCATTTCCCTTGTCCTGGGCTTTGCGCCGGAAAAGAAGACGGTCTCTTTCCAGCGCGGCTGCTGCGTCTGCCTGAAAAAGGAGGAAAGCGGTTCCTGGTCGATCCAATGGATGATCGTGCCTGAAATCATTTAAATCACACTCCGCTTAATCGAACAGGTTAATAGCTATGCCGACAGTGAGGCAGACACCGGAAGCAATGGCTGTACCGTTCCGGATCTCATGCCACTGGTGCCTCTTTTTACTGTCATGAGCTTTTAAAGCCTGCTCCTCTTCATACCAGGAATAACCCGCCGTAGCTAAACACGCTGCAGAAACAATATACCAGAAAGCAGGTTTGGAAAGTATGGGTACGCTCATAAAGCAGCAGTCGCTGCCCGGGACCAGCTGGGCATTCACGTACTCGGTCTGCCTGCCGTAGATCTGGACAAACGTAGAGAAGCTCTTATATCCTTTTTCGGTAATGCGTAAACTGTATTTATCCTCAGGCAGACCGCTGATCAAAAGAGGCGTGACACCCTTGAACACGCTGTTCAGGTAAACCTTGGCGTTCCGCGGATTGGAATCGACCTGGAGTGCTCCTTTTTCTTTTTCCATAAGGGAAGCTGACAAGGCCGTGAGCTGGCCGTCCCTGATCTGGGCTGTCTGGGAAAGATCATGATAACCGTTTTTCCGCACTTTAACCGTATGGTAGCCTGCCGTGATATTCCTGATGGTCTGGCCTGATTCACCGCGCTTCTGCTCATCCACCAGCACTTCGCAGCCGGGCGGCGAAGCGTTCACGAGCAAGTCGCCTTTCATGGCTTCGAGCTGGGCAGAGACCGTGGAAGGCTCGCATTTGGAAAAAGCCGTCTTCTGCTGCCAGGCACGGAACCCGTTCTTGGCGAACGAGACAGTATATGTAGCGTCAGGAAGATTGTTATATTCACAGGGCGTGACACCGATGATCTTATTGTTCAGAGAGACCTCTGCCTGGGAAGGAGTGGAAAGGAAGCTCACTTTCCTGATCTCCTGCTTAAGTGTATAGGTCTGGCTGATGTTCTCTTTGCCGGTCACGGTCAGGCCTGTGCTGAAATTCTGGTAACCTTCTTTTTTTAAATTCAGGACATATTCGCCTGCCAGGAGCTTGAATTGGCCTGGCGTAGTGCCGTAACTTTTATTGTTCACCAGGAGCTCTGCCTGCTGTGGATAGGAATTGATGCTCACCAGGGACTCAAGGGGAAGAAGGTCAAAGCTCATTTTAGAGATATCGCCTGAACGGAGCTGGAGAGCATCTGACCCGGACTGGTAATTCTGTTTCTCCACCCTTACGTTATATTGATCCGGGTCCAGTTTCAGGGCCAGTAAAGTGCGGCCCAGGAACTTATCATTGATATAAACCATGGCATCAGAAGGCTCGGTAGAGATGATCAGCACTCCTTTCTCGATAACAGGCTGCTGCGGCGCGGGCTGAGGAGCAGGCTGGGGCACCGGCTGAGGGATTGGCTGAAGTGTTGGCTGCGGTACGGCCTGCGCTGCAGGCTGAGTCACTGGCTGTGCAGTTGTCTGGGATGTGGTCTGTGGGGCAGGCTGGGGTGTTGGCTGCGGTACAGGTTGCGGTACAGGCTGAGGAACGGTTGCGGGAGCCGGGGCAGGTTTTTCTTTCAGGCTGAACGAGAGCTCTTCCACAGCACCCGGCTTTAACACGACCTCGTTGGTCTGGGTAAAATATCCGTCCTTGACCAGCACAATACCGATCTTTCCGGGCTGGAGATTATCCGAGACAAACGGGGTAGAGCCGTAATTGACATTGTTTAAAAGGAGCTGGGCCTTGTCCGGTTTGGAATTGACCATGAGCGTCCCCTTTTTCAGATTAAGCACAAGGTCCCGCTTCACATGCGAACCGACCGCGATCTCCAGTATCTCATTATAGTCATTATAATCTTTCTTTTTCACGGAAAGGTTATAGGTTCCGATATCCAGTTTGTACCCGCTGAGAGGCGTCTTCCCAACCAGCACGTTATCCAGATAACATTCCGCATCATCAGGCGATGTAATAAGAGTAAGGAGACCGCTCTCTTTCAGGAGAGTGAATGTATATTCCTTGGTCTTCTCCTGCTCCACTTCGATATCATTGGCCAGGTCATTAAAACCCTTTTTCCTGAGGAGCAGCTTATGGAGCCCGGCATTCAGGTTCTTTGCCAGAAAAGGTGTCTTGCCAATGGGAATATTGTCTATCAGGATATCCGCGCCATCCGGGAGGGAGTGAAGCTTCACATTACCCGGATACACTTCTTTTTCAAAATTGAAATTAACGGTCTGGGGGGCTTCGGAATCGAGTACGGCAACTGCAGTCACAGGCTTATAACCGGCCAGTTCAGCCTTGATCCTGTATGAGCCCAGGTCAAGCTTATCTTTCTGAAGAGGAGACATTCCGGACAGCTCGTTATTGATCCAGATACGCGCACTGGCAGGAGAGGTGGTAATGACAAGGCCGGACTGTATCTTTTCAAGCACGATGTTCACGAGAAGATCGGGCCTGTAATCAACAGCGAACTGAAGGTTCCTGTAGGTCTTATACCCCTGTTTCTGCAAGGTCAGCTGGTATGTGCCCAGTTTCATTTTCCTGGCAAGCGGGGTCTGGCCGATGTTCTCGTTATCAAGGATGACCAGTGCGTTCTCAGGCACTGACCTGATCTCCACTTTCACTTCAGAGATAGGCGTCTCTGTCTCGGCCCTGATCTTGTTCGAAGTAAGTTTCTGCCATTGTTCTTTGGCCTGGATTGCATTACGTTTGCCCGGTTTGGTCTTATCCTTATCTTTATCCTTGCTCATGTCCATGTTATTTTCTTTCACTTTTACCAGGCCTACAGCCACATAATAATAGACCGCTGCTTTGGCGATCTTATCATCCACGAACCTGGTCTCCTTTACATTACCCGTTTTTTTAAACATCCCGTCTTTTTCAACAGATCTGTAGATAACAAAATGTTCAACATTGAGCTCAGGCATGTTAATAATAATATTATCTTTGTTCACCGTAGCGGTGATAATGAAATCCCCGGTATCCGGGAACTGCTGTTCCTCACCCAGGTGCAGGCCAGGATCAGCCGCGAAAAGGATGATAGCCGGTATGATAAAAAAAAAGATAATGAGTATTTTCAGCTTCATAAATCCTCCCCGAAAGAAATTAACGCCTTCGGAATTAATATAGCATGAATTTTTCGGGTTTCAATATTTTTTTTGCAGTGCAGAAGAGCCAGGATCAGTGTACCGAAACATTACTTCGTACCATTACTTCGTACGGTACCGGCACCGGTTCGATTAATTTGCCCGGTTTTCTGGAAAAATAACAGTATTTTTTCGTTGTACGTTGTACGGTACCGGCACCACACCCACAATCTCACTCATAAGGCAGAATGAGTTCGGTCAAATACTTTTTCGGATTACCCCTGAAGATGAAACCCGGGCCTTTGATATAACATTCGCGCACAGGCAGTTTTAATTCAAGCTTCCGCGACCGGAACTCCTCGTATAATTTCGTGTAGCTCCTGTGGAGTTCCTCATACGGGCCTTTATGGACAAGGGTAAGTACTTTACCGCCTTTCAGGAGCCTGTAACCGGCATTCACGTTCGCGTCAAGTATGATCTCTTCAATGAGCTTCTCAAATTCAGGCCTCTTCTCCACCTCGACACAGGCCTCGATATCAGCGCCTTCTTCTTTATATTCGCCGTCATAATAAAGCGAGAACGCGCCCCTGCTGAAACGCCCGAATTTCCTGAAAAGCAGGTTAAAATACCTTCCCACATCAACATATCTGCCCTTGAACCTGACAGAGCAAATATAGATATCCGGGATCACCTTCTCCTGCACCTCTTCCGGATATTCCGCTCTCCTGCTCTTCGTGCTCTTCAAGAGAATACTGAGCGATTCCTGCCTGGCCTTGAATTCCCGGATAGACCCGTCAATTTCCTTTATCTTGCCTTTAAGGTATTTAGCAAGCTGTTTCTCATCCGTGCATTCCGTGACAATGGTCTTGATCTCGTCAAGGGAGAAGCCCATATCCCTGAGCAGCCGTATGGTAAGCGCTTTCTGCACAGCTTCGCCGGAATAATACCTGTATTTGGACTGCCCGTCTATTTTATCAGGAACGAGTATGCCCTTCTCATGGTATATCCTGAGCGCTTTCACAGAGAGCTGCGTGATCCTTGACAATTCACCGATCGCCAGCATTCATTGAACCTCCATCCGTTTTCTCTTCCGATTGTCATTGCGAGGCCGTTCTATAGCCGAAGCAATCTCACACTTATGCTTTCTTTATCGGCTGTCTTATTATGGTCTTCATCTTCTCCGGCTTTGCCCGTCTCGGATCGCTCAGATAGATCTCATGATGTTTGCCGTTGAAGGTATATCCTTTCTCCCTGAAGAACTCATGGAGCTTTTTAATGGTAGGCCCTTCAGCGCTGTAAGGCCCGGTATGCATGATCTGGGCTGCTGCGCCTTCCTTGTAGATGCCGAACCTGGCAAGGTCAAGATACGCCGGGTCTTTCTTCTCCCTTACCTTCTCTTTAGCCCTTTTAAAATCATCTTCCGTGACCCTGTCAGGCATGAGTATCATCAGGGTCCATTTCCATTCATCCTTCCGGCCGGCTGCATAAGCCGTTATATCATCCGCGCACCAGAGGCCTGAGAGCGGGGGCACGGAAAAATCATACGGGTCATCCTTATCAAGCTTTAATGTGAACTTAATGGTGAACGCGATACCGTACAGTACCTGAATCTTCTCGCCGAATTCCTTGGCCGTATTAGGGTTACCCTCACCGTCAATCATGATGTACTTCAGATCCGGCACATTAATGATCTCCGGCTCATTCTTGGGCGCGTTAAAAAGGAATTTGAACTCCTTTTTAAAATCGAACTTCGTAACCTTCTTTTTCGCTGTTTTCATGGCCTTACCTCCTTTAATATATTGATTTTTTCTCTTCTTTCAACAATAAATTCGCCCTGCTTTGGTGAGGATGATTTCCTAGAACTTCATGATCTTCTGGAACTCGCTCCTATGCGAATACACATAACTCTGCTGGAATCCCAGGAACCACCCGAACAGAACAATGCTCAGGAGCAGGCCAAGCGCGCCTGTCTTGAAATCGCCTGTCCGGAACATATCATACACCAGCACGATCAGGTTCAGGGTCATGATGATATGGCTTATCTGGGGAATGATGTTCCATCCGCCCCATGGAAACACGAAAAGTCCGCCTGTTCCGAAGAAGAATAGCGGCAGCACAGCCATGTACATCACCAGCCGGGTCTTCAGGACCAGGAAGAGCACATAACCGATAATAAGGGTGATATTGGCCACAGCGCACGCATTGAACGTAAGCCACGATATCACGCCGACCCGGGCCATACCCAGGAAGAACCAGGTGCTCTGCAGAGCAGCCAGCAGCACCAGCACGATCAGAACCGTTCTTAAAGCGTTCATAAAAACCTCCATTTAAAATATTTGATCTAAGCTTTTCCATATTCAAAGTCCCTTGGATTTCCAATCCCTTTTTCGAACATACTACCTCCTTGAAAGTACTAACCTACTATTAATTATTATAGGGTCTGTCCCCGGGGCAGAGTCAAGAAGAATTTAATAGGCGGGGTCAGACCTTGACATTCCACTTTTTATTTCTGCGGTTCTGAAGGTTAGTTATGGTGCCGGAGGCGAACACATAACACTATTTAAAAACGCATAAAAAAGGCATATTAAAAAGGCAATATACGGATATTATTGATTATTAATCAAAGTACAGACATGGCTTTCAAATGCAAATAGCAGATAAGGACCGGAATGGATAAAATCACATAAAAATCATTCATATTTTATAATAATTGATGATCAATCGGCAATTTGTAATTTGTTCGCCCCTGGCACCGAGGACATATGATTCAATCACATAATAACTTGACATTATTTATTTTATAATTATAATATAATTATGGCCATCAGTTTTCAATGGGACCTGAATAAAGATGCATATAACCGAAAAAGACATGGGATATCATTTGATGAGGCCAGTACTGTGTTTTATGATGAAAATGCTTTATTGATCCATGATCCTGATCATTCCGTGAATGAGAATAGGTATATTCTGATGGGAATAAGCCGAAAATTGAATATCCTTATAGTTTGTCATTGCTATAAAGAAAAAAATCAGATCATACGTATCATTTCAGCAAGAAAGGCCACCAGGAAAGAGAAAGAAAAATATTTGGAGGCAAGAAAAATATGAGAAAAGAATATAATTTTTCGCATGCGGTAAAAAATCCTTATGCCAGGTCCCTTAAAAAGCAGATCACCATACGGATCGATCAGGATGCCATAAGTTATTTTAAGATCATGGCATCAGAGACCGGTATTTCCTATCAGAATCTCATTAATCTTTATCTTGCGGATTGCGCGAAGAACCGTAAGAAACTGGCTGTTAAATACTCATAGGCGAACCAGAAAAAAATTCTTTCTTGCTTATTGGGATATGAGATGCAGTATGGGTCTTCAGACCCATTCCTGATTTCTTCCCCTTCTCCCTCGAGGGGGAAGAAGGGGAAGTTTGCTTCTGGCTTGAACAAGGGCGGCCTCGCAATGATATTGTAGAAACCCAGATCTGTCTACAAGCTTACGTGTTTGCTCCCAGCTCGATGTTTCAAAATGGAATTTCAAGTTTTTGGCTATCTCTTTCCAATTCGTGACGCAGTGCGTCACGAAAGTGTGCGATGTCCATCACCGGCACCTCAGATCCAAGCCGGCTTATAATTGTGCTGATACGGTCAATTATTTGTATTAAATCCGATCTTCTTAACAGGTTTTTTCTTTGAGATATCCAGTATTTGCTTAACTAAGGCGGCTAAAGCCAATACCTGATCCTTGTTTTCCTTTATTTGCATTCTGTGCTGATCCACCTCTTTTCCCAATGTTTCAATAAGTAAACGCAAAGGGCGATATTCTTAATCCCATTTTTATAAACGGATTGGAGGTCGCAATTTGCGACCTCCAATTCTGCAATTCGCTTTTTGTCAGTTCAAACATAAAATCATCAGGGAATCTTTTTATATTCCTTTTTACCTGTTCTTTCAGCCGTCTTGTCTGGATCCCGTACAGTTCAGCCAGATCGAAATCCATCATGACTTTCCTGCCTCTGATCAAATAAGAATCTTTTTGTTGAATGCACCTGCGGCGCATCATTCCCATTGCATAAAGCAATCATGTTTTATATAGACGGCCCTCCGGTAAATATAAGGCATGAAAAGATCCAGGACTCTATTAAGAAAGTCATTAAAAAATGGAATTACGATTGGCATACGATTAAATTCAATAAAGAAGGCAGCATAATTAATAAATAGATCTTAATAATTTCATGGGTCTTCCGGTCAATGTCGAGATAAACCCTAAAAATAAAAAGTCAATTGTAGGATTACCCGAGGGGGTTTTGGTTTTCGGGAAATGAACAACTTTTCTAATTTTTTCTTGAAAAACAAACAGAAAATAGCGAATTAGAAAAAATTTAAAAGTGTCCCCAAGCTTAAAAAATATTGAAAATAGAATAATCTGGCGTTAATCTAAGTGATCGCTCCGAACGAGTCATGGCTTCATTTAAGGACTCCATTTGGCTGTCTTCCAGACTCATAAATTTGTTGACAATAGCGTTCTTAATTCCAGAATGCCTGTTATCTAAGTATTTTGCAACCTCTTCACGTAGAAAACGATCGCGTCCTACTATGGAAGTCGAATATCTTTCTATGAAATCAATTTTTTTCTCTTTGCATATATATCTAAAAAAAAGACAAAGAATAAAAAATTGCACGCGGCCTGATTTTACGATACTTGTTCTCCATTCCAATCCAAGATCATTTTTTAACACAAGAGCAAACACATTATATATATTTTGCAGAAAAACCAGCAGAGGAGTATTAGAAGTTTTTCTGTCACTAAAACATCGTCCGTATGCCGCATCACTTTCAAAAAGGTCCGCCAAATTCATAGCTATAGCGAATTCAACTGATGCAGCGGCAATTACTCGCGCAATATCCTCCATATAGACGGGTCCCTCAATCGATGCCGAGAAATTGTCATTTAATCTTCGTGGATCAAAATTCTCTATATATTCATATGCACCTTCTTGGCGTTCATAAAAAATTTTCATTTCTTGAAGACGGTGTTCCAGTTCGATTTGGATAGGGTCATTAGCCCGTAAAGCAGATGCCGAAATTGCATTTTGTCTATTATTATTGACTGTAACAATACGGATAAGTTCCTCATCTCTGGATTGAATCACTCTTATAGGAATGGTTACTCTTCGCCATAGGTCTTCCTGGATACGTTCAGCTTTTCGAGATGTCGTCCTGAATCTATAGGCTGTAGTAATCGTCTGACATCCATTTAATACATAAGGATCTCTTAACAATAATTGGGCCCCATCTCTTATTACATCCTTCGCATAAATAGTTACTCCATTATGATATAAAGAAAACATCTCTGGCATGATTTTAGAATCATTCAAACACATCAGTCCCAATGTTTCCCTCATTTTCCCGGAAGGACCTTTTTCTACATTTTTCTTTCCAGTAATAAACATTCTGACATTTTTAGAAAAAAGGTCTTCTTTTCTTGTTTCATAAAGGACGACAAGATCATGAAGATGTCCAAGCCCAATATACATCGTAGTTGAATCACTCTTAGGGATTATGATTGACTCTCCTTGAAAATAAATCTTTTCCTGCATCGATGGACAGTTTTCAGGTAATGGTGCTTTTACTATTTCCGAAGGTCCTTCCAGAATAATTTTGGTTTGCCGTTCCTGGAACACATGGCGTATTTCTTCCTTGAGATCATCAAGTGCAGAGGAATACTTATTATATAAGACCTCAAGAGGCAATTCACTAAGATGAATCAACACAAAATAAATTTTGATAGCGGTTTTTTCTTCAATATTCAATCGGTCCAGTTCTGCGCGTAGATTAACCAAAACCTTATTTTCGCGTTCAAAATCAGCCTCGGGAGAAGTAATAGCCATTTTCAACCATTCTAAAGCCTTATAAAAATCTTTTAATCCTTGCCTAACATACTCCGGCGAAGAGGAATATTTTGACTGTATAATATAAAGGACGGGGGAAGATCCTTTTGTTTTATTAATATGAAAAGCATCAATCCCCTTATCGAATCCAGGTCCTCTTGTTCCACTCTTGGCATCAGAGGAATGCTTTATTGCTTCAATGTCTGAATAACCAAAAACTCTTACCAAATACCAAGGGGGAAAGCAATCCGCTAGTTCCTCACCAAAAGCATGTTTTTCTTTAAAACTCCTAATACTATTTTCAATAATTTGAAGAGACATGATGACCTCCTAAAGTTTTCTTAGAGTTTGGGACGGTTCTGATTATTCTTTAATTTACTGTTTCGTACTATGTTTTTAAGAAAAATCAATAAAATAAGTTATTTCTTGAAAACCGGAACCTTCTCCTACGTGATATATTTAGATAGGTGTTACTATAACAATTTACTTAAATGCCATTTAAAATAATTTCGATTATAATCTGTAATCTCAATTTTAGAATTAATATCTATTTTTAAAAATAAATATTTTTCTTGTGGGATTGTACCTGATATTTGAATTTTACCATCTTCTTTAAAGGAAATTAAATATTTATCAAATAACGCATCATGCACAGGACAGAGTAATAATCCGTTATTTAGATCAGTCCTTTCTTCATTTGATGATTTAGCCCATGCCTTTATATGACTTGCTGTTAATAAACGTTCATCATCAATTTCACATAATTGACATTTTCCATATTTTTCTAATAATTTAGATCTAAAATATGTTTGTCCAACCCTAGTCTTTACTATACTTTCTTTTTCTGTATCCGTGATTGACAATAATGAAACCTCTTCACTGATTTGAATAATATTACTCTTTTCTTCTTTAGAAAAGGAATATTGATTTAAGTATTCAGCGTTAAGTTGTTCGAGATATTTTGATTTATCTTGATATAATCCAAATTGATTGGGTGCAGTTCTTTTTAAGATTTCTATGATCCCTTCTTTTTTAGATTGAAAAAGATCATCAGGCAATACTGGTTTAAAAATAATGTTTTCAAGTGGATCATGAAGCTTAAAATGTGTTATTCTGGATGCTGTCTGCTTTGTTTGTTGGTCAACTGTACTGAGATTAAATAAAGACCGCATTAAATACACTCTGAATAAAATAATATATGCATTCCTTGTATTATTAAAGTATTGAAGCGGTGCCTCCGGTTTCCATATTCTGAAAAAATCTGATTCACATAGACTTGTAAGAATTCTTTTTTTTATTTCTTCTTCGGGTGAGAACCATAAAATAGTGTCTATTATTGCTGAATATTGCGGAATAAATTTTTCTTGTTTTATTTTATGCTGATATTCTTTTCCAAATTCGGATAATTCATATTTATTCGTTTTCTGAGGAAAGAGTGCATATGTCGTATCTTCTAAAGGGTATGTTTTTACCATCATAATTTGATAATCATGATTATGTTGATAAGTGTAACCTTTTGTAAGCGCAGCAATATTTGCTGGTTCCGCTTTTAAAAAACGTTCAATTTTCATTTTTCATTGTTTATAAAAATGTTATTCTGATTTTTTAATGTTTTATTTTCTGATATGTTATCAAGGGAAAATATAAAATGTGACTCATTTCCCTTAAACCAGAACCTTCCCCAGACACATCCCCAAACACCCATTAAATTGTTTCCCCCCTAAAATATTCAATAAGACACTACAACTTATATCAATTGTCATCCTTTATAAATATTATTATTATGCCATTCGACATATTTATATTCAGGCCAATAATTTTTATTTGCAGGTAAATTTAATTTACGGCCATGCATATTATAATACTCTCTGCCATTTTCATATTCTTCTTTAATTTTTTTACTTACCTCAAAGTGGTAATCTTTTGAGATCGTTACATACCCACTATCCAATAAGTTATGCAGGTCTGATCTTAATAATATTCCATTAGATAATTCATTAGGACCGTTATCTCTATAGGCATGGATATGTGCAGCTTCTAATGCCGGAAGAGTTTTCTCTAAAGTTACAGAACATCTTCTTTGATAATTATCAATAACCATAATACGAAAACTTCCTTGGCCTAAGCGTGGTTTAACAAGTAATTGTTTGCCATATCGTTTTTGCTCCTCAGCGATTTTTATTCCTTTAAATTCTGAGACATTTCTATTTAATCGATTTTGAATCTCATTCCATAGATACTTTCCTGCCTCTTCAGAGGTATTATATCCTATCCCTGGTCCAAAATTACGATGCCAATCAGATGGTATTGGAATCCATTCATGTTCAGCAAAGAAAAATGGTTGTTCTAATAATATACATCCAATTATAAAATCCTCAATAGTATCGGTTTCTAGACTTCGACGCTTTTTAATATTAGAATATAGATCATTATAGGATAATGCTCCATTTTTTATACCAAATGCCTTCCAGGCTAAGCTTATCGGCAGGAAAGTAAAATAAGCAAAAACGCCTCCGCCAACAATATAATTATAAGGGCTATGGAGTCTAAAGATAAAAAACTCTCCATAATTAATCGCATAAAATCTTTGTCGTCCGTGTGGTTTCCAAAAATTAACCTCATCCAGATTTGGTATTGATGATAAATTTTTATACCAAGTATAATCTGTTAAACCAACATAAAATCTCAAAAGGACCCCCAATTATATCATTTATTTATGTATAAAAACTATTATTGCATTTAAAAATATTATTAATTCATTTCTATTTTATTTCAAAGATTTTCTTCAAGGATTGACCATCTTTGTTTTTCCACTCTAAAGGTCCTGAAGCAGAGCGCGCTAAAATAATGGCAGCGGCAGCACTTGGACTATCAAAAACATAGTCATCTGTAAATACCAGTTTCCCTTTATCCTCTTTAATTCTCCCTATTTTTAAAAGTTCATCCTTTAAAGCTTTATAAGGATGATTAATAAACGAGTCTGTATCTTTTAAAACCGCTTCTGAACCTTTAAGAACTCTCAATTTACCGTCATCCAATAATACTCCTTCTGCGGTAGCACCTTTACCGCTGCAATATAATCTTTGTGCAGTTTTTCCCGATGGAGTCCCTGTTTCCTGAATAAATATATCAGAGCCCAATAATGGCATAATAAGCGCAATATTTTCATAAAATAATTCCAATCCGCTGATATCCTCTCTGGGGACATTCGGCTGACGGGGTTGATTGCTGTTTTCTGAAATACATTTTCCCGCATTTTTTAATCTTTCAATACAAATGCTCTCCAGATATTTTGCGCCTGTTTTAGTTAATGAATCATCCTGACTTATAAAGACCATAACGTCTTTCCACCAGTCTTTCTTGCTTTCCTGTTGCTTAATTCTCTGTTTAAATCCGTCTGCTTCACCAACATAAACTTTATTTAATCCGCCTTCTTCCGACTCCCCGATTAAAAAATACACGCATGTTTTATTCTGTAAATCAAAATATTCTTCGTTCTGAAAAATAGCATTAAGCTTGTTGCGAGGCACGCATAGTCCTTTACCGCTCCACTGATCTATCCTGATCTCCCGTACTCCTTTAGGTAATCCGTCAGCGAGGAAAACCGTGATCTTTTTCGGATTCATCTTATTTTGGCCTCATTAAAAGAATTAATTCACTTGAAGCTTTTCGCGGGGCCCGTTTCTCTTTGTTCCCACCCAGAGTACTGAACTTCCCATTAATAATAATCTTTTTTCTAATTGAAAAAAAGGCCCTTGCTGTTTCCTGAATTATTTTACCAGAAAGTCCATTACTACATTTTCCTTCAGGAAATGTAAAAATAACTGTCGCCCCTGTTTTTGACAAATTAGTGAGTAACTTCGTTAAAGCCTCTTCTGATTGGCTGGGATTACTGAAAGCTGATTGAGGTCTTTCTATTATTGCAGGATATCGACCTGCACCAGTAACAGGACCACAATCTCCTCGTGCTATTGTTTCCAAGACATGATAAAATCGGCTATAATGAACCCCGGAATATGGTGGATCAACAATAACTAAATCTGATGCTCTTAATTTATTTGCTTCTTTAACCGCATCCCCTACATAGGCTTCTCCTAAAGTTTTAGCATACTGGTTACAAACCTCTTCTAACACTTTTTTACAGACGATTAGTGGGTCGCGTTTCCAAGATGAAAGAAGATATTTCTTAGCTGTCTTTGTAGGTTGAAACGGTTGAGCTGTATGTCCCGGAGATGCAACACATCGCATTGCTGTGATAATGATCGAGGCTCGACAAACCGTTTTCTCAATCTCATTCTCAGGCAAATTAGACAACATATGATCAAAGGTCAAGGCCTGCTCAGGACTAAAATAATAACCACCATATGCATTCCAGATCGGACCAATTTCTGAGTTTTGATAACATAATTCGCGGCATTTCTCCACATAACTTTTAATAGCTCTTATATCAATCTTAGTAGAAAGATTTAAAGCTTTGTCCCACAAACCTGATTTTATTCGATTTTTTTCTACTTTATCAATCCATTTTTTTTCCAGATCTATTGAAGACATTGGAGAGCTTCTATCTAAAATTGATTTAGCCAATACAACTGAATACGCCTGGAGATCAACAGCCATGACTGGAAGATCAATATTTTCTGCGGCAAATCCAACTACTGAACCAGCACCACAAAAAAGATCAACAATTCTTGTGGCTTTTTTTGATTCTTCACGAATTAAAGACCCTAGTCCATTTTCAAGCATTACCCTTTTAGAACCCATGTATTTCATGAGTACCTCGCATATAATGCAACATAAACTGGGTCAACTACATTAAACTTCATTGTATCAGGACACCAAGAAGGGTTTCGGTGAACATTCCAAAACCTATTACCTGACCCTAAAATATCATCAAGGAATTTCCTGAACTTTACAATTCGATGATATGCTAAGATCTGAATACTTTCAATATCAAAGAATTTGTCTTCATTCATTTTGGGCACAGAAGAAAACTCAATACTTGCTATTTGATCTATTCTATTTTTAAGAGCTTCCAGGTCCAGTGGAGCAAAGATGGGAAAATGATTAACATGGTCCCAATAATTAACTTTGTTTCTGTGTGCACAATCCGATTCTGGTAAATGTTCATAATTGGGGTAAAAAAAGGGATCACCTTTGATCAGTATATGTTCGCTCACATATTTCCAATAGAATTTATGCTCTTGTTTATCCCCATCTTTCTTCACAATCCTTAAATTGAAATAGTTTCTATCTTTTTCTAGATAAATAACTCTCTTCTCCTTATATAACTGAAAAATACCAAAAAGATGTGCAAATCCTCGTATTGAATAATGACTAGAGTAATAGCCAGAAACAGAAGCCCAGATACGGCTGGCTTCAGTAAGAGAAGCAGAGATAAGAAAGCTATGTAAAGACCTAAGCCACATTTCGACAGCTGCGCTAGCAAACCAATTCACTATTTCAGAAGAAGCTCTAACAATATATTCGGCTTTTAATTCTGGACGTACAGCTTCTGACAATTTGCGTGCCAAAGTTCCAGGAGCGGGAAAAGAATGTGCTCCTCGTCGATTAAAGCCTTCAAACATAAATACAATTTGTTTTGATAGCTCTTTATCCATATTTTCAGATCTCTAAAGCCTTAAATACTTGTGACCGAACTTGATCCGCCATATATGTGATGTTTTTAGGCTTGACTCTTCGTAGATTCTGTCTTGTTTTTATTGCCGCCCAAAGGGTATCACGAAACAATGCTGTACCACCACTACCAAGATACTTTCGATCTTTGAATTCCTTCTTCCCAATAAATATGCCATCCTGTATTAAGCCTGCGTTTTCTGCGATCTGACGCAACCATTGCATCAAATACTCGAGGGCTTTTTCTGAGACAAATTGCATTTTCGTCTTTTGGAGTTTCCAAATCATAGCTGGTATGAGGGCTAATATTGAAACTAAAATACGTCCTTGATATGCAACATTTTCCGGATTAAGCTCTTTGTGCTTTATAGTGTCTTTGTTTTCGAAACGCCCAGAAGCTTCTAGCCATGCAGTAAGGCATTGAGCTAAAAACTCGGTCTGGGTTTCAAGGCCTTCTAAGCCATACTTTTCCAATACGGGAAGAATGTCCTCAATAGCACTATTTAAGGTTGCTAGAGCAATCACATCTTTGACGCCATACTTAATGCCTGGAATTTGAATCATGCCTACTAAAGGTCCAGATTCAAGCATTAATTTTCGCCCAATATCTTGAGCGCGTTCTTTATGGTCTAATGCATCTCTTCTTCCTCGAGTTGTTGGATATAAATCTGCAACTAAAGATCTATCCACCTTTTTTTGATTAAGATTTACATCGATAAAAATTTGTGCTTGCTTTCGTGGTGGTTGACCTAGTAAATCAAGATCGAGAAAAACTTCAGCTGGAATATCCCAATTTTCTTCAGGTTTCTGCTCTTGAAGGAGTTTAACTGCAAAGAATGCTCCATTAATTCTATGCTGTCCATCTATAACAGAAAAATTAAGGTTTTTATCCTCCTCATCAAAAATCAAGGTACCTGTGCCGTCCTCTTTGGAATCAATAACTGGTTCAATTTTTGCTCCGTTCACATGAATGAGTACATTTGAGAATGTCGGGAATTCACTTCTTACGGGTGTTATCACCTGTGTTATTCGAGGAGG
>JAQTRT010000212.1 GCA_028711675.1 bacterium
ACCATTTCCTGTTCGATGGTGGTCGTGTTCGCTTTCATCCGGATGTGTTTCCCCATATCCTTTAAAATAGCCCTGAATCCGTTCTGTGTGTCGGTCAGCCGTACGTTCCATCTGTAATTGATGGCCAGGTTGATGATCATGCTTCCGGCGAGGCGGATGAACTGATAGATGTCCGAAAAGAGCTCGTCGCTCCCTGCGGTCATGCGGCATCCGATGACCAGGTCAGCCTTGTCCTCTTGGATGGGTCTTACCAGCTTGGGGATGTCGGACGGTTTATGAGACCCGTCCGCGTCAATGAAGACCACGATGGGATGGCGGGCCAGATGCAGGGCTATACGGATAGCCGCGCCTTTTCCTTTTCTGTCGTCGAGAACGAACCTGACCTTGTTCTTCTGGGCGATCTCCCTGGTCCTGTCCGTGGAATGGCCGTCGATCACGATCAGCTCGTGGGAGTATTTTTTTACGCCTTTGAGCACTTCATCCAGAGTGGCTTCTTCGTTCAAAGTAGGGACCACAACAGAAATTTTATATTTCTTTTTTTTATCTCTTACATCCATTTTAAAAATTCCTTCACGTTTTTAAAAAAAGTAAGAAGATGTCCGGGTGACCGGATGTTGTCGATAAGGATCCTGACGGCATTTTCTGGCCGGAAATAGAAATTCATGATAAACCTTTTCCTTGTTTTCATTATTGTTCCGGATTTTAAGTGGGGATAATCCAGGACGGAATAGTTATGCTCCCATTTCTTCCAGTCGCGGGTATTGATCCAGTTGTTCTTTCCGGCCTGGTCATACAGTTCCGTCCCCGGATAAGGCATGGCGCAGTAGTACTGGACAAAATCCAGGTGAAGGCTGTTCACGAATTTTTCCGTTTTCCGCATGCTCTTTTTATCGTCGAATGGGAAACCGATGATCACATGACCTGTCGTTTTCAAACCGGCCTGACGGGCCAGGTTGACGGCTTTTTTAATCTGCTCCAGAGTGGTTTGCTTCTTTATCTTATCAAGGATCTCCTGGCTGCCTGATTCAATACCGTACGCAATGTTCCAGCAGCCGGCTTGCTTGATCTTAACGAGCACCTCCAGGTCTACGGCATCCACACGGCTGTTGCACACCCATTTGATCCCCAGCTTTTCGTCGATAATGGCCTGGGCCAGGGCCTTCACGAAATTCCTGTCCAGGACGAACTCTTCGGTCCAGAACATAAAATTTCGCACCTGAAAGGTCTCCACGTCGTTTTTCAGTTCCTTGATGATGTGCTCAACACTCCGTCTCCGGGGAACACGGCCGTAATATACATAAGCATTGCAGAAGATGCACCGGAACGGACAGCCGCGGTTTGTGTTGATAAGAAGGAATTTATCATTGGAAAAGGGAAGGCGGTAATTCCCGGTGTTAACGAAAGACCAGTCCGGAATGGGCAGCTCATCCAGATTCTGGAGAAAGGCCCGTTCTTTTGTCCTGATGATGTTCCTGTCCCTGTCCCGAAAAACCAGGCCGTCGATAGATGACAGGTCCGTCTTTTTTTCCAGGGCCGACACAAGGTCCCGAACCGTTATCTCCGGCTCGCCGATGATGCAGATGTCCGCATCCGGATGATGTTCAAGGATATCCCGGTACAGGACTGAAACATGTATGCCGAACAGGACGAAGAGCGTCTCATTGCCGGTATTCTTTTTCAGGTACTGGACCGTGAAAAGGTCATCCTCGATGGTCGGGGTTGATGTGTTGATGAGGATGACCGCGGGACCGAACTCCTTCACACGGGAAAGAAGCTCGCTGAAATCATTGATGTCCACGCCGGCATCGATCACTTTCACGGAATGGCCGTTTTTTTTCAGGAGTGTGGCCATAGTCACCATGGTCACCGGGGACATGACATAGCCCCAGGCTCCTTCCCTTTGCATGCACCTGCCTTCCTTGACCATGACAGTCCTGTCGCGCGTGGGGGGATTTAATATGAGTATTTTCATGTCCGTCCTTTATATTTAATGGAATTCATAGCCTGGATGAAAACGGTCCATTTCACCGGCCAGGTATTTATACAGGTTCCCGGATACCTTCTGAAAAGCCGGTCCGGGATCCTGGACGCTGAAAAAAACGATCCGGCTGTCGATCGGATTCTGCAGGGCGATGAGCTTTAAATTGGCCTGGTTGAATGATTCATATTTTTTATCAATATAATAATTCCCTTTTCCTTTGAGGACCAGGAAGATATGGGCGTCTTTCGCGGCTGCTGGTCTCTGGTCAATTGTGGCGGAACGGGCCAGGCTTTTCATATCCTGGACCATATAGGTCCGTCTATCCTGTCTGGTGTATGGCCCGTATATGATGTCCTCCAGGTTCCCGCTGAAATGAAATAAAGAAGGAATTTTCTTTTTTTTCTCTCTTAAGGCGTAGTAAAAATATACCTCTTTATTCCGGATGGTTATGGTGTTCGTGTTTTTTAATTTGCTTAATTCCAGGGGAAGCACAAGCCATCTGGGTTCGTAGAATTCTTTTACGCCCAGATCATAATCCGGATCAATGGTACAGCTGGACCGGATGACCTTTATATTGGTCCGGTAAATTCCATTGATATTGATGGATAGTTCGGCATTTGTGGAATCCGTGCGGATATCCAGGGCCAGGAGAGCCTGTTCTTTCCCGGTCAGGCTGGAGGGGCTCAGGATGATCTCTTCTTTGATCTGACCCGGATTCATGCTGAAATGATTGACGCTTCGGTCATCAATGATCCTGGCCATGAATAATGAATACAGGAACAAGGATAACAGGAGGAAGAGGACCGTTTCATTCCTGTCCGGAGAGGGGGTCCTGTTCTTCAGAAAAAGAAGGATACTGATGATCAGGAATAAATGAAAAAGGATGATTTGTACTGCGATCAGGCTCTTAATGGACCCAAGGACCAGGGCCAGAAGGTTTTTATTCATAAGAAGCGAAAAGATGACACACAGGCAAAAAAAGAAAAGGAAGGCCTTGTTGCGGTATCCTTTTTTTATGATGAACTCATTGATGGAGAGAACGGAAAGGATAAGAAAGAAGGGGGAAATAACAATGAAATAACGGGTCCCGGGATTGGATAAACCGTAGATCCCGGCAAGGTAGAAAGTGAGAAAAAGGAAGAATGTTTTAAAATAAAGATGTTTCCTGTCGAGCAGAATGAATCCGGGGATACAGATCAGAAGCAGAAGGAAATGGTAATAGTTCAGGTAGCGATACCTTGCCTGCCGCAGCAGGGAACGGGACTGGTAGTTCTCAGGCGGGTAACCGAGCAGGAGCCCGATCTTTTTCAGGGTCATGGAAATATAAGCCATGGGATGATGTCTGATGATATCGAGTACAGCATACCGGCATACTTCGGAATACCGGTTGAACCAGAACTGATCCGTCCCTCTGGGAAGATTATCCCTGAACTCTTTGTTGTGGAATCCCGTGTTCAAACCGAATCCCTGGGCCTGAACACAGCTTCCTGCGTAAAAATTCCGCCATCCTCCGAGGTCCGCCGGTGTATTTGTCCTGCCCCGCGAGCTCATAAGGCCGTAGAACAGGACCAAGACCATAAAGGAGACCAGGAATACAGCCGTGTTCTTTTTTTTGGTTTTTTTATCGCTGTTCCCCTGGAAGAAGAGAAAATAAAGGAAGAGGGGGATGAGAAAAAGATAAATGAATTTCTGGGCGATCTTGCTGTAAGCGAAGAGGAAAAAGAGAACGGCTAGTAATACATAAGGAAATCTCCTGATCCCGGTATCCGAAAGGAGATGCCGGGAATAATAAAATAAGGAAAGGGCCAGAAGGGTCTGGAAAAGTTCGGTCAAGGTGTAAACAGCGGCGGTGTAAAAAGAAAGATAGAACAAAGAGAGGAGAACACCGGCAAAAGCCCATTTCCGGCCGAGGGACTGTCTGATAATAAGAAAGATCAGGGCAAAGATCAGGCCTAGGATGAGGGTCTGTGACAGGAGAAGGGGTATCTCTGATTCGCCGAAAAGGAAGATCCAGAAACTGAGATAGGTGATATAGACGGGAGCCCGGAAGAACGTGTCGATGTCTCCGTAATGATTGAATCCAATCGAGAGGAGCTCCTGTTCGGTCAAACTGTCCGTGAACAGGCTTCCCAGAAAAGAGAACGGGCTGGACCAGACCTTGGAGAAAAGCTGGGCATTGTGGAAATAGTACCAGTTGTCTCCGCCTTTGCCTGTCCGGTCATGCGTGTCAACAGGCTGCTGCTGCAGGGTGACAAAGGTGGAAAAGAGGAAGGTCAGTAAGAAGACAAGAAGAAAATCACGGACCTGTTCCCGGCCGAAGAAGAGCTTGATCTTTTCGGAGAACCGGGGCGCAGGGGCTTGTTCAGGTCTTTGTTCTTTTCTTCTTTTCATGTTGCTTTTCAGGTCCTATGTCCGGCCGGCAGGCTGCCAGGGGATGTTCCGGTCAGGAGCACTTGGAATATCCGCATACCGAACACAAAGAACACCCTTCAGCATAGATCATGGTACTGCCGCATTCCGGGCAGATGATGGGATTCTCGCTTTGGACCTTGGAGAACCCGTTGGAATCTTTTTTCAGTTCGGCTGAGGATTGCATGAATTTATCAATATCCATACTGTTGATCTTTAAAGCAGCAACCTTTTTATCTTTCTGGGCTTCCGCGTTTTCCTTGAGGTCGTTCAGATAGGTCTCGACCGCTACGGCCACTGCGTCCGGACAGGAGAGGATGATCCCTTCCTTCATCCGGAAAGGATTGGGGCAGCGGATACCCCTGAGTTCTTTAATAATGGATTTTACATCCACTCCGGAACGCAGGGAAAGGGAAATGAGGCGTGCGATAGCCTGTGTCTGAGAAGAAGGGCATCCGCCTGCTTTTCCCAGCTGGGCGAATACCTCGCATAGTCCTTCCTGGTCCTCGTTGATGGTGACGTACATGTTCCCGCATCCGGTAGAAACCCTTATGGTAACTCCTTTGGTATACATGGGCCTGTGCCGCGGCTGGAGCGTGCCCCTGTCCTTTTCTTTCTCCTCTTTTTGCCCCACATTGAGCACCTGGAGTTCCCGGCTCTTATCCCGGTACACCGTTAATCCTTTGCAGTTTAACCGGTAGGATAACAGGAAAATGTTCTTGATATCTTCTACCGTGGCTGTGGACGGGAGATTGATCGTTTTACTTACGGCATTATGTGTGTATTTCTGGAAGGCTGCCTGGGTCTTGATATGCCATTCCGGTGTGATGTCCATGGCTGTGATGAAAATTTCCTTGATTTCCTCCGGAACATGTTTGATATCCTTCAGCGATCCTTTTTTTACTACCTCTTCCATAAGGGCTTTTGAATAAAATTTTTGCTGCTTGGCCATTTCTTCGAACAAGGGGTGGATCTCCAGGAATTCACCGATGGATATCTTCCTGAGAAAACCCAGGGCGAACAGGGGTTCGATACCGGATGAGGCTCCGGCAATGATGGAGATGGAACCGGTAGGAGCAATGGTG
>JAQTRT010000213.1 GCA_028711675.1 bacterium
AATGGACCGTAACGGTCTTTATGCCCAGTTCCTTGCACGCACGTATGACCCTGAGGGCTATTTCGCCGCGGTTGGCGATCAATACTTTCTTGATCATTATCTACTCCTGTAACTCTGTTCCCCGGTTATTTTATTGGTTCGATGACAAAAAGAGGTTGTCCGTATTCCACCGGTTTATGGTTATCCACCAGGACCTCCTTGATGGTGCCGGTTGCCGGTGCCATGACCTTTTCGATGACGCCCATACTGTTGATGATGCCGAGTTGATCGCCTTTCTTTACGCTGGAATCGATCTTTACCAGAGGAGGCGCGATCTTGGTCTTTCCCCGGTAGAAGACACCCACGGTCTTGGAAAAAACTTTTACCAGATTATCTTCAGACTCCCTGGTCTCCGTTCCAATGGGTTGGGATTTTTTATCCTGCTTCACCCTGGCGGCCGGCGCTTCTCTTAATGCCTGGCCCTGTTCGGGATCCCTTGTGATGGATATCTTCTCATCCCTTTTCTTGATGGTGAATTCCGTGATCTTCGTACCTTCCAGGAGATTGTTCAGATATTCAATGATATTGATATTCATCAGAAACCTCCTCGGTTTTATGATCTGCCTGCGTATTCTCCGGTCCTGGTATCTACTTTCACGATCTCGTCCTGGTCCACGAAAAGCGGGACCTGGATGGTCATGCCTGTCTCCAGCTCAGCCGGTTTCATGACGTTGTTCACGCTGTCGCCCTTGATGCCGGGTTCGCAGTTCGTGATCTTCAGTTCCACGAACGTGGGAAGGATGACGTTGAGGGGCTGGCCGTCGAGGAACTGCACCTCGAGAGTAAGACCTTCCTTGAAATACTGATCCGCACCTTCCAGATGGTCCTTGGTCAGGGAGACCTGTTCATAATTCTCCGTATTCATAAACACAAATTCTCCCCCGTGGTTGTACAGGAATTGCATGGGTTTTCTGTCCACGTAAGCATCTTCTACTTTATCCTCGGAACTGAAGGTCTTTTCAATGGCCTTATTGTTCACAACACCCTTTAATTTGACCTTCATGAAGGCTTTTCTGCGGCCAGGGGTCACAAGCTGGAATTTAGTGACCGTATAGAGCTCTCCTTCCACCTTAATGATCATACCATTCCTTAAAGCACTCGCATCTATCATGAAAACTCCTTATATTGAATGAATTTTTAATGTAAATAATAGTGAATTTAAAATATTTGTCAACTTTAATTTTCAGGAATATCACGGGGTGCCGGTACCGTACGGAGCACCGTCTCGGTACGACGTGCCGTTTCGGTGCAGGGTGCCGTTTCGGTGCAAAGTCCATCCTATATGGAGTTGATCCTGAAGACTTGGTGCCTGCCCAGGAGCAGAGGGCGGAAATACTGTCTTACCCCGCCGGTTGAATGCTGATGCTCCGGATGAGAATATTTTTCCCTGTTCTGCGCTGTGAAAGTATTATTCAGTGATTCATTCCCGCGTTTTATCTGATCCTTGCTATGAATCGGACAGAAAATTCTTTTAATTGAATAAGGATATTTTTAAGAGTATATCCCTGTATGACCTCATCCAGAATCACATTGGTGCCGGTACATTCTGAGGCACGGATATGGATTTGGACGATATTATTAGTGATCATTTTATATGTTCCCCTTATTCTGTAATCTATCATAAACATCCCGGAGAATATGCGGTCTCTGTACTCGTCCCGTTTAATCCGGTTAACCGGTATTGAGTTATCGATCGAAGAGAACAAGTCATGATTGATGATACAGAGATTCGTCTGTTCGCAGAAATAAATATCGAGCATATTGGGAATGATCCATGAATAATAGTCGATGTTGTTCTCAAGGTCAATGTTTTCAAAGGAAGAGATAGCCAATGTTCTTTTATTACTGCATTTTTGCATTGTGGTGGAAAGGGTGATCAATTCCACGGGCGAAGGGCTTTCTGAATAATACAGGTTATCCAGATAAAGGACGCAGCCGTCCGGATTTAAAGTAGATGAAAAAGAGATACTGAATCCGTTTATGACATGGTCCAGGTTTTTACCGGACAGGTCGATTTCATAGATTTTCCACTCTCTGCTCAGTTTCATGATCCCGGCTGAATTTTTCATGGTGCTGTCGGGGTATTTCCCTGTCGTGCCGCCCATGTAAAATTCGGCCATTTCATCTCCTTTTTCACCGCGTGCTGAAAAATATATTTTCCCGGCCCCCGACAGATTAAGGCCGTTCCGGAAAAAACCCCAGTTGCATGAAGAACTCTGCCAGTACAGGTCAGCCCAGCCCTGGCCGTATTTTTTTTCTGCGTTATACCGGACCTGAACACATGTTTCTTCTGGTCCTTGATCTTCTCCGCAGCCTTCATCGATCTTAATGTCATCCCGGTCCCCTGTCCTGCCGCCCGGAGTAAAGCGGTTGGCCTGATCCCCTGCGTTTTTATAGATATATAAGGGAAAGGAAGCCCTGTCTCCTTCTTCTGCATCCATGGTATATACACCGGATATTGTGATAAAAAAAAATAAATATGTTATTTGTTTTTTTGTCATGTATTATTCCGGCCGATCAAATTTGTACATATCCAGTCTCATTACCTGTTTTCTGACCGTGTTTGATTGATCCTTTTTTTAATCTCCTCGTTTTCCGGGTCAATGATCAAAGCCTGTTCCCAGTTCTCGAGGGCGATTTTTGGCCATTGCCGGATATAAGCGTCCAAACCAATATAATAATAATAGTTAAATTTTTCTTTTTCACCTTTTTTCCATTCCAGGATAATGATCTCATATTTTTTATCAGAGTAACTTTCTTTCAGCAAGGCCTGGTAATCTGAAGGGACAGAGAAGTTGCATCCTCTGGAAGTTACCTTGTTCTGAACAATGCCTTTTTTTATCAGGTATTCGGCTATTATCTGCGCCTGTTTCCTCAAGGTATCCGTGTCTCCTTCCCCTGTTTCCATTTTTTCCGGATAAACCTTTATTAATACTCTCCTGTAATCTTTTTTCTTTATTCTTTCCGCGATTTCATCCAGGACCTCATGGCCTGTTTCTGTGATCTGGTCCCTTATCAACAGGGGCCTTTTTCCCCTGATCATAACAGAAAAACTCTCATGATCCTGTTTGATGCTGTATTGCAATTCCCTCTGTTTTTGCATGCTTACAGCAAAACCCATCCTGTGGACTATGCCCAGGTTCTCATAACCGCTCATGGCATAATTGACCTGATAATTCCTGTAGCACAGGCCCAGACCCGCTCTCAGCCCCTCATCATTTCCGTTCACCTGCAGCCCTGTCCTTAAATAAATGAAATTTTTCCAGCTGTATTCGATTCCCAGCGTATAAATATTTTCTGAATTTATCTCTTTTGTGATCCCGCCTGTCAATAAGATCCTGTCCCCAGGGGTCAGCAGTAATTTTCTGTAATTTAAGATATAATACCCCCCTATCTGGAGCGTCACGGGCAGTTTATATCCTTCTGCGGCATATTGGAATGATGTCCCCAGATTCTTTACGGTGAATCCGGCCCCTCCCCGGTGATCCTGATACAGCAGGCCTGCGTCTGCTGCAAAGCTCCTTGCCGTATATTCACCCAGCCGGGATATGATCCCTTTCAGGTTGATGCCCGCCCCTGTTTTATCCGTGATCTTATGCCCGTAATTCAACATAAGACAGTAGTCACTCATGGTGATGCTGCCCGGAACCGGGTAATACTGATCATCGGCATCCAGTCCTGTCTGCGGGACATCATCATGGATAGAACTGAACAGTCCTATGCCCGCTGTGCCGAATCTGTTCATGGAAAAAGTTCCGAATAAGGCGCCGTAATGGATTGATTCAAAATACCGGGCATAATTCAGTGATACGCTTATATTGTCCATGAAAGGAGCCCTGTAATAGTTCATCCTGCCGGGATCATCCTTATCAGGAGAATACGGCCTTAGGTCAAGCCCGAAAAAAGCGGTTGCAGCAGGATTATAATAAAAGGTATCCGCGTTTTTTAAAAGGGGAGCATAAGAATTCCCTAAACTGAATCCGGCAGGGGAGGGGCTGATCTTTAAAAACTGTAAAGGGCTGTCCCCTTCTTTTTCTCCGGCATGCAGCAGGGATAGGAATCCAAGAAGGATCATTAAGTTTATTCCTGTCTTCATCTTTTCACCGTAATATGGCTAATTTGATCTTTTTGCTCTGTCCTGATGAATTGGTGATGTAACAGATATAGACTCCGGATTTCAGTTTCTTTCCCTGATTATTGACAGGAGTCCATTTATAGGTTCCGTTCTTTGATCTTCCCTTGATGCCGGCCACTTCGCCTCCTGACGAGGAATAGATCTTCATTTCAAATTCAGGCGTTAAATGAAAGAAGATAATATATTCCCTGTCCCCCTGCTTGAGGGCATTGAAAGGATTGGGAGCGGCTAGGACCTGGTCAAGATCGTCATATTGAACATTGATGGCCTGATAATCGATGCTCAGCCAGTCCACGGAAGGTGTTATATCATGATTGATCGAGGTCATGGTGAGCCTCACGTTTATCTGGTCACGGCCGTCTGCCGAGCACCTGATCTTCTGTAGATTAGAATCATTGAGGGGAAGCCAGGAGGAGCTCCAGTCCGCGCCAGCGTTAGTGGTGTAGGTGAATTCATAAACGATGTTTTCTGCCAAACTGTCCAGCCGGGTAAAGGATAACCATTTATCCACTCTTGCGGGTTTAAAGTTCAGGACAGCCTGAGAGGAAGAAACGTACCCGCTTTTAAAAACAGACCCGTAATTGATCCATCGGCCGCCTGCATGAATTTTACCATCCATTGTCTGCAAAAGGGCGGAATTTGGATATTTGCAGAAATTTGTTGAATTAATCATCATATCAGGAAGTGCTTGCCATGTATAACCCTTATCAGGGCTTCTCCACACGTTCGTATTATATAGTCTATAAAGATTCCCGTTATAATCCTCTATCAATGCCCTGCATCCTTCAACGGACACGGAATCCCAGGACAGTCCTTCATTTGCTGTTTTCACAATGCCGTCCGAACCTGCAGCATACACATTATTATCACTGGCACGGAAAACTGAATATTCATAATTATGATTTGAAGTGCTGGATATGAAGGTCCAATTCGTTCCGCTATTTGAAGAGATGCCTATTCCCGGAGCAATTTCACCTTCACCGCGCCTTCCGGCGATTAAATTACCATTATTAAGTTCAAACAACCAGCTGAAATATAAAGTTCCGCTCCCGCTTCCTGTAACTCCCTCTTTATAGACCAATGACCAGTTTGTTCCATGATCATAGCTTTTATACAATAGATTCGTTGATGAGGTGGAAAAGACATACTGGTTGGCACTTACATAAAGGGCCCTTTGGCCGTCCTCCAATAATCCATGCACGCTGTTCCC
>JAQTRT010000214.1 GCA_028711675.1 bacterium
ACCTGCACATCGGCGGTGCCCGGACAGCCTTATATAACTGGCTTTTTGCCAGGCAGAATAAAGGGAAATTTATCCTGCGCATCGAGGATACCGATACAGAACGGTCCACGGATGAATCCATGGCCGCTATACTGGACGGTATGAAATGGCTGGGCATGGACTGGGATGAAGGTCCCGGAAAAGAAGGGCCGTACGGTCCTTATTTCCAGTCCCAGCGTCTCGGTATATATAAAGCTCATATCCAAAAACTGATGGATGAGGGAAAAGCTTATCCCTGCTTTTGTACAGAGGAAGAACTGAAACAAAAAAAGGAAACGGCTTCGAAGAATAAACTCCAGTACAGATACGACGGCACCTGCAGCCGTTTGTCCTCTTCTGAGGTCCGGCAGGCCCTCGATTCGGGTAAACCGCATGTGATCAGGCTGAAGATCAAAGAGAAAAAAGAGATCGTCATCCGCGACCTGATCAAAGGCGAGATAAAAATCCATACTGACACGCTGGACGACTTCATTATTCTTCGGAGTGACGGATATCCGGTCTATAATTTCGCCGTGGTCATTGATGACGCGCTGATGAAGATCAATTATGTGATACGCGGGGATGACCATGTGTCCAATACACCCCGCCAGATCCTGCTTTATGAAGCCCTGGGCTCTCCTGTCCCCTGCTTTGCCCATGTTCCCATGATCCTGGGCGAGGATAAGACGCGGTTAAGCAAGCGGCACGGCGCCACATCCGTCCAGCAGTACCGTGAACAAGGTTATTTAGCCGACGCCCTCATCAATTACCTGGTAAGGCTGGGCTGGAGCTATGACGACAGGCAGGAGATCTTTTCCAGGGAAGAACTGATCGAAAAATTCTCGCTCGATAAGATCAGCGGCAATCCCGCTGTTTTCAGCGTGAAAAAGCTGGAATGGCTGAACGATGTTTATATCCAGAAGATGGACCCGGACACACGGACGCAAGCGGTCCTCCCCTATCTTATCAAAAGCGGTCTTGTCCGAGAAGAAGAGGTTCCGGCCCGGTTCAATGAACTGAAAAGCATCGTGCTGGCCTTCGGTAACCGTATCAAGCTTCTGGCCGACATCGCTCCCCAGGCTGATTTTTTTTTCAAAGAAGAACATCCTTTCAGTCCGGAAGCCCTGGAAACATTCCTGAAAAAAATAAAGGTCCGGCCTTTGTACGAAAAATTATCTGAAACCCTGACGAACACCGGGGCATGGGATAAAGAAAGTCTGCTGGCTGTGCTGGAAGGGCTTTCCACCCGGTTCGACCTGAAACGAAAGGATTATTACCAGGCAATCCGTGTAGCCCTGACAGGCAGGCTCTTCTCCCCGGACCTGATCGAGATCATGCTCATTATGGGGAAGGGAAAAACCCTGAAAAAGATAAGATACAGCCTTAATTTCATTATCCGGGAAAATATCGGATAAAATATCCTTTCCCCCGGTTTCTGCTCCCCTTACCTTTTTTTTTACCCGTCCGAAAATATATTAGAGAAAGGTCCTAACGCGGTAATACGGCCTTAAATATCCGGACCATCCATTATCGTAAGGTCAAGACAACGTTTTAATACGGCTGTTTTGAAAAAGGAGGCAGGAATATGGAGAATCAGGCATCTAATTTCAGAGACCTTCTGGCCAAATATCTGCACTTGTCCGGCATACGGATCTCGCTCTTTTTAAAAGACGGGTCCCGGATCAACCTGGAAAATGCGGTCATTAAAAAGGATTATATCCTGAATAATTATTATCAGGACCTGAGCGGTATGATGATCCCCCTGAACAAGATCGAATATGCGGAACTGTACACGGATTAAGGCACATGCTTGACCAGCCACGCTTCAATATTGGTGATACCGTAACCGGCCAGCTTTAACCGCACTGAGATCATGCGGATAGGAAGGCGGTACTTATCCGTGCCGATCCATAAGGCCACGTTCCTTCCGCCGATCTGATTATATAAGATCGCTTTAAATACCTTCTTTAATTCTTTCACGGACAGTTTATTCGCCACATCGCTCACGACAGCGTTGATATAATCGATCCTGTCGCCGTTGGAAAGGGTGAATGTGATCTTTTCATTTTTATCCGGGACCACTGTACGCGTAAAAAAAAGAAGCGAGATAAGGCCCAGGACATCCCCGTCATATTTGATCTCCTTGTCACTCCTCTTATCCACATAATGGATCGTCTTTTTCTCCTGGCTGATGTCCATCTGGATGGTATTGGTCCAGGAACCTTCCTTGATCTTCGTGTAGATCTTGACCGGATGGAGGGTATTCACGTCGATGTATTCATTGGCCTGATCATGAAGGCGGTAAACGGCCGAGACCACGGGAACGGTCTCGATGTCCGCATAAATATGATAACACGAAACACCGTTTACCTCAACGATATCCTTGACCCATACCTTTTGGACAGCCACGGTCTTGTTGAACAGGCGTACGTTAAATTCCATGTACTCGCCCACCTTAAAAGGCACCGGTACGGTTTTATACGCCGAGAGGGTCTGATAACAGGATAAAAAAAAGCATAAAAGGAAAAAATATTTTTTCATGGTTTATTCTAACAATTATAATTTTAAAGTCTATATTTTTTTCGGATATGGGTCCCCACGGCCCTGCGGCAGCCGTGGTTCCGCGACTGCTCCGCCAACAGGCGGAGTCCGGGCGGGATAAAAAGGATAACGGGGCATGGATACAGGGAATGTTTATCGTTTAGGTTTCAGACGCGCGAAAAAAAAGAAAAAGATCAGGATGATGAGAGGCATCAGATATAAATAAGAAAAATTCTTTTTAACCTGGATCACAGTTTCCCGGCCGCTTTTATTCAGAGAATCATAGACAAGGTCCTTGGTCTTATCCTGACTGTCCACGCCTGGCACGGAATTAACGTCTCTTTTCCTTTCCGTTGATCCCTTCGGCCCGGATAAAAGGATCGTGCTCTTACTCTTTTTTGCTGATGATGTACCCGGATCCTTTCCGGAAGAACCGATGTCATCCTCTTTTTTAATACTGTTTCTGACAGGCTGTATTGCCTGATTGGTCCTTTCTTCAAAGGTATCCGCTGATCCGGCCTTTTTCCCTTTAAGCCAGGTTGTCTGGACTCCTTGTTTGGTCCTATCTGCGGTCTTACTTCTATCCTGTCCTTTTACCTGTCCTTCTTCCCTTTTATTCTTACCGGACCCGGACCGGACAGGCACTTCTTCAGACAAGCCTTGTTCCTTTTTCTGGATCCCGGCAGGAGAAATGACCGGGTTCTTTTCGGCCTGAACCTGAGTGGTTCCGGTTTCTGTACCGGTCTCACCTTGTCCGGCTTTTGATCCTGTTTTCCCTGATGCAGACTGGATTGTCTGTTCCTTCCGCGTCTTCATATCACCTGATTGGTCCTGTTTTCCGGCAGTTCCGGAGCTCCCTTTTTCCAGGGCAGACTGCACCTTTGCGTCCCGGAGAACGGATGGAACGGTTCCGCGGACATATTCCGTCTCTTTTCTTTCATCCCTTACTCCCGATTCAATAATGGTTTTATTGACACTGATCTCATAAATAACCATATCCAGGATCTTCAGGACATAGATCATCTCTATCTCGGATTTTTTTATCTCATCGGCCACAAAGAACTTGATACCTCTGGTAATGGCCTGCCGGATATTACGGATCAATCCTTTTGTGTTGGTTTGAATGCTCACGGATTGAAAAAGCACCTGCAGGTCCAGAGGCTGTATGTCATAGGCGGTAAGACCCTGAAGGATGTTCCGGTTCTGCGTCCTGGCTTCCATCAGGATCCGGATGGAATTCGTGAACGGTCTTTGAATGGCCAGACCGATCCCTTCCTCGATTTTTTTATTCAGGGAAATGAAGTTCTGGATGGTCAGCCTGCCTTCATTTGGCGAGGAAATGATATTGCTTTTTAATAATATAAGGGAGATAAATATGACAAGTACAGAGATAAACTTAAGGCTTTTTTTAATCACATACTTGATCAGGGATCCAGGGCCGCCTGATCAGGGGCCCATCTTATCCAATGCTTTCTTTATATCTTCATTGGCAGGATCCAGCTGAGATGCCTCTTGTAGTAATTTTTTAGCATCATCATATCTCTGTTCATCCAGCAGTTTGATGGCGCTGTCATAATAAGCTTTGGCCTTAACCTTGGGATCGACATTGACAGGTTCATTCTGAGTCCCGACAGCCGCAGTACCGCCATCAGCTTTAGGCAGTTCCAGACTTTCCCGCAATACGGATATGACGGTCGTTTTTTCGATCTGGAACGCTTCACCCATGATCTTTTCCAGCTGTTTCCGGAATTCCGCGTCCGTAGAGAGGTCCCTTACGGCATCGGCCACAATGGTCCTTGTGGAATTATCCACGATACCCGCGATATCCACCCTGGCTTCGCCCATGGCGGTTGTGACGTTCTTCTTCAGCGTCTCAGCCATAACGGATTTGGTATACACTTCCTTGGCCTGGACAGACACGGGAGGCACATAAGCATGCCCGGTAAAATCCACCCAGAGCTTATTGGCTTCGGGATGTTTCGGTTCCTGTTTCAGGATAATGATGAGCTTATTGGTGGCCTGGGCCATCAAGCCGTCATCCCTCAGCTCAGTGGCTTCATCCATGAGGGTCTCTATTTCATCAGCGTTGAGCTGGGCGCAATCTGCCCTGGAACCGAATCCCAGAAGGCAAACCAGCCCGATGCATAATATGACTAAGAACTTGTTCATAAAACGATTACCTCCTCTGCCTTATTTCGTTGGTGCTGTTTCAGTCGTTGTTGTCTCTTCGGATACTTCTTTGATCCTCTGCTTCATGTGCTTCTGGATCAGCTTCTTCAGGGTCTTGCCCGGCTTGTATTCCGGATCGATCTTCAGCACCTCGTTGATCTCTTTCATGGCAGACTCATATTCGCCTTCTGTATCGGATTCAACAGCCTTGATATAATGCTGGATCATCTTTTCCCGTGTGGTGGTCAGGATCTTTGATCTTTCTTCCCGGGCTATAAGTGTCTTTGTTGATTCACTGCCGAACTTCATTTCCATGGACACCCAGTGGTTCTGCCCGATGGCATCAGCGGCGAACTTATAATCCAGTTTATACCAGCTGGGCGGTGTAAAACTAAGGCCGGCAAAATAGTTCAGATTGGCGCCCAGGCCTCCGAAAAGATTCAATTTATCCATGATCTGGTATCCCAGGCCAAAATTAATATTCATGTTCTCCGTTTTAAACAGTGCTTTGCTGAACTTGGGCGTTGATTCACCGTCAAGGCTTAATAATAATCTTCTATAAAATAAAGGAAGATTGAGGCCCAGTTTGATCCCCAGGGGGGAGGTATACCGGGTATCAGTATCCCATTTCTTGGTGGCATAAACATC
>JAQTRT010000215.1 GCA_028711675.1 bacterium
GTGGTCACGCGGGACATGGTGCGGTCCATGGCCCCTGATCCCGCTATCTTCGCCCTGGCCAATCCGGACCCGGAGATACTTCCGGATGAAGCCAGAAAAGCCGGTGCCCGTATCATTGCCACGGGCCGTTCCGATTTTCCCAACCAGATCAATAACCTCCTGGCCTTTCCCGGCATCTTCCGCGGTGTCATGGAATCCAGGGCCCGGAAGATCACCTTGAAAATGAAGACACAGGCCAGCCGGGCCATTGCCTCCATGATCCCGGAAAAAGACCTGTCGTATGACCGTTTCATCCCCAATGCCACGGATAAAAAAATTGCCATGATGGTTTGTCATGCTGTTAAAAAAAGTATATAGTTATTTCCAGCTGCTTTCCAGGAATAATCCGCTTGTTATCATGCTCCTGATTGTCTGGTGCGGACTGCTCGTACTCAATGTCTTTTTCCATGAAAACGGTCTGCCGGCCAGGGAACCGGCGCTGTTCCGTGTTTTTGAGACCTATGAGGAGAAAGAGAAATTCCAGCAGTCCGTTGTCAGGCAGCTGAAGAAAATTAAGGACCTGAACATCCGGATCTACATGATCCGGCAGGGCGAGAATTACTGGAGCATTGCCAAGGATAATGATATTGATATCGATACCATCATAGGTTTGAATCCGTATTTGAAGAATATCTTTGCCGGGCTGAATGAACATCTTCTGGTGGGCGGACTAAAAGGCTGTCTGCATGTCCTGCAGCCGCATGAAGGACTTAGATCTGTCGCAATGCTCTATGGCATCAAGAGCAGCAGGATCAGGAAGGTCAACCGGATAAGTTTCTTAACTAAATTGTTTTCGCCTTTACGGCCGGGTGATGTAATATTCGTTCCTGACGCCAAGCCAAGGCTGTTGACAGAGGATATGAAAGAACTGTTTGAGATGAGAAGGGTGCTTCAGTCGCCGCTGGGAGGGCGTTATACCTCGGGTTATGGGGTACGTGAAGATCCCATCACCCGGCAGAAACGGTACCATAACGGATTGGATATCAAGGTAAATATCGGCGACTGGGTCGGATCTGCCGCGGACGGCAGAGTGATCTATGCCGGCTGGGCAGGCGGATACGGTAAAATGGTTAAGGTGGAACATGATAACGGTTATACCACATTATACGGTCATCTGTCCAGGATACTGGTCAGGGTCGGGCAGAGGGTGAAAAGAGGACAGATCATTGCCCGTGCCGGGAATACGGGCAGGACCACCGGAGCCCATCTTCATTTTACTGTCTGGAACAGGGGAAAACCCGTAAATCCGTCGCTTTTTCTCTGGTGAGCCGGTTATCTTAACTAAAAACCTGCTGATTTCTGTCCCATGATCCCATCTTTTTTATTTTTGTAGTACCGCACCTTCAGGTGCGGTATTTCTTCAATCACCAAGTAAACAGCAGGTCTAAAGACCTGCTGCTGCAAATTTTTTATCTGTTCTTCGTGTTTTTGTGCCTTTGTGGCTGAAATTTCTACTCCGGGATAAAATAAATTAAAGTTTCCGGAGAAGATGCCGAAATACATATTAGGAAGTAAAAGATAGTTTTAAGGAGGTGAAAGAGCCCTGAACAATAAAAGAAGGCAAGGATGCCTTCTCAAAAATCTTCAAGGAGGAAGACTATGATAGTAAATCACAACCTTTCCGCGATTTACTCCCACCGCGTATTGAAATTCACGGAGTGGGACGTAAACAAGAACATCGAGAAGCTCTCTTCGGGTTACCGGATCAACCGGGCCGGGGACGATGCTTCCGGGTTAGCCGTATCTGAAAAGATGCGGGCTCAGATCAGGGGACTTCGTCAGGCTGAAAGGAATGCCGAAGACGGTATTTCCTTTATTCAGACGACAGAAGGTTACCTGCAGGAAAGCCAGGACATCTTACAAAGGTTAAGAGAACTGGCGATCCAATCTTCAAACGGTATCTACACCAATGAAGACCGCATGCAGATCCAGGTCGAAGTTTCTTCACTCGTTGACGAGCTCGACCGCGTCGCTTCGCAGGGTCAGTTCAACACTCTCAATATGCTTACCGGACGCTTTGCCAATCCTAATGTCGGCGGATTGCCGCTGGCCAGTATGTGGTTCCATATCGGTCCCAACAAGGACCAGAGAGAAAGAGTGTACATCGGGACCATGACAGCTTTAGGACTTGGCGTAAGAAGCCAGGACAACTCCTTTATTTCCCTGTCTGTTCCGGAGAAAGCTAACGCCGCATTGGCTATCGTTGACAATGCGCTGAACAAGATCTCCAAACAGAGAGCGGATTTAGGCGCTTATCATAACAGGCTTGAATACGCTTCCAAAGGATTGCTGAATGCCTATGAGAACACACAGGCTTCGGAATCCAGGATCAGAGACGTTGACATGGCTGAGGAAATGGTCGGTTTCGTGAAGAATCAGATTCTGATGAGATCAGGAACCGCTATGTTAGCCCAGGCAAATTTGAAGCCTCAATCAGTGTTACAGCTGCTTGGCTAATCATAATTATAAAGTACTACAAACCGCAACGAAAGGCCGGCATCTGCCGGCCTTTTTTATTTTAGGGGACGGTGCTTGACATTTTGACATTTTATTCCGGACTGTCGTTTAAAGGAGTGACAGCCCTTGGGTTGTCCATTAAATGATACTACCAGCAGTATCATTACTCAGATAATAAATGTCAAAATGTCAAGCACCGTCCCCCGAGGAATTTCCTGCTTGACAAAATAATTAATTATAGTAATATGCCTAAAACCCTGCTGTTTGGAGGTTGTATCATGGATTCGCTCGGATTTTTAAAGACCAGAATGGAACTTGGTGAATTTAACAAGATCGCCAGGCTGCAGAATGAAAACTTTAATATTTTTCTAAGTGCGTATATTTCCCTCTGTAATCCTGCCAAAGTGCTCGTTTATACGGGTGAGAAAGAGGAAGCTGAACGGATAAAAAAGATTTCTCTTGAGAGTAAAGAAGAGATATCCATGGGTATCAAGGACCATACCCTCCATTTTGACGGTATCAACGACCTGGCCCGGGCCAGGGACCAGACCAAATTCCTCATCCCGTCAGGCGTGAAGTTCGATCCCAACCTGGATTATATCGACCGTGACAAGGGCCTAAAAGAGGTCAAGGACCTGATGCGGAATGTCATGGCAGGCCGTACCATGTATGTGCTCTTTTTCTGCCTGGGGCCTGTTAATTCCTTTTTCAGCATTCCTGCCGTTCAACTGACCGATTCCACTTATGTGGCGCATTCGGAGATGCTGCTCTACAGGGATGGCTACAATGAATTCCTTAATTTAAAGGAAAAGAACAGGTTCTTCAGGGCTGTGCACGGCACGGGAGAAGTGACCTCTGCGAACGTGAGCAAGAACCTCATGGACCGGAGGATCTATGTCGACCTTATCGACAATACCACTCTGAGCGTGAATACCCAGTATGGCGGAAATACACTGGGTTTGAAAAAGCTGGCCATGCGTCTGGCCATTAACCTGGGATCCAAGGAAGGATGGCTCTGTGAGCATATGTTTGTCATGGGCGTACAGGGTCCCGGCGGCCGGAAAACTTATCTTACCGGTGCGTATCCCAGCGCCTGCGGCAAGACCTCCACATCCATGATACCCAATGAAAAGATCGTGGGAGACGATATATGTTATTTAAGGGTCAGCAGCCGCAAAGTGTATGCCGTGAACGTGGAGAAAGGCATGTTCGGGATCATTGACGGAGTCAATGCCCAGGACGATCCGGTCTTATGGAAAGTGCTTAATAATTCCCATGAGATCATTTTTTCCAATATCCTCATGAAAGAGGACAAATCAGCTTTCTGGACCGGCAGCGGATTCCCCGAGCCCGGCAAGGGGATCAATTTCTCCGGTGAATGGCAGAAAGGAAAGAAAGATGAAAAAGGGAATCCTGTTCTTCCCTCCCATAAGAACGCCCGTTTTACCCTGAGCCTGGACATTCTGCCCAATGTGGATGAGAATCTTAATAATCCGGAAGGGGTCGAGATCAAAGGATTTGTTTACGGCGGAAGGGATTCTGACACCTCTCTTCCGGTTGAGGAGGCTTTCAGCTGGGAGCACGGCATCATTACAAAAGGAGCAAGTCTGGAATCCGAGACAACGGCCGCCACACTGGGAAAGGAAGGGAAAAGAGAATTCAATCCCATGTCTAATCTTGATTTTCTTTCCATCCCCATAGGAAAATATATTGATAATAACCTGAAATTCACAAGACAGGTGGATGAACCGCCCAGGATCTTTTCCGTGAATTATTTTATCAAAGACAAGGCCGGAAAGTTTTTAAATGACAAGGTGGATAAAGCTGTCTGGATCAAATGGATGGAGTTAAGGTGTTCCGGCGGGGCAAGGGCCATTAAGACCCCTACAGGTTACATTCCGGATTATGATACCCTGAAGAGACTTTTCCAGCAGGTCTTGAACAAGAATTATTCCCCGGATGATTACAAGAAACAGTTCACCATCAGGGTCATTGAGAACATCAATAAGATCGACCGTATCCTGGAAGTCTATAAATATAAAGTGCCTGATGTCCCTGAGATACTGTTCGAGGTACTGGAAGAACAGAAGGAACGGCTCGAGATGTTCAAGGAGAAGCACGGGGAATATGTGTCCCCGTTCGAGCTGGAGTCAGTGGATGAATAACAGGAGGATGGATCAATGGCTAAAGATGTTTTAGACAAGGAACTGGCAGAGGAGCAGGATATAAAGACCGTACTGGCTGATGATATCGAATTTAACGGCAACCTGCGTTTTTCCACCTCGCTGAAAGTGAAGGGGAAATTCGAGGGTGAGATCGATGCAACGGGTCATTTGTTCATCGGCAAGGATGCGGATGTCAAGGCCAATATCAAGGCCAGGAATATATCGGTTTACGGCAGGATCAAGGGTAATGTGGAGGCCTTTGAACGCCTGGAACTGTTCTCCGGCGCGGAGTTGATCGGTGATATTAAAACCCCGGATTTCATTATCCAGAGCGGGTGTGTTTTTAACGGGAATTGCATCATGGTCTCAAAGGATAAAAGTTCCGGCAACGGAGAACCGTCCAAAGAACATCACAAGGAAAAAAATAAAGGATAAAAGGAATGCTTCGCGGATTTAAAAGAGCAGGATGAAATTTTCGTTCAAAAAAGGCGATTTAAACTTTTGCGCGATCTCTTTTTGCGCGGTTTGAAAGGCGGTATAGACCGACTTTGCGCTTTTCAGGTGGGAATAAAACCGGTCTATGAAAAGTGCTGCAACGGCATCATTGTGCCTCCAGAATGAGATGAGGAGGCGTCCCGCCTTCAGCTCCATTAAAAAATCACTGTTGACCTTATCATAATTGAAGTTTAGTTTTGTCAGCA
>JAQTRT010000011.1 GCA_028711675.1 bacterium
TCATCCATAAATGCGCGGTGAATACTGATAAGAATAAATTGGTCAATGACCGCCTGAATAAAGCAAAAGACCTGGCTCAAAAATCGCAGTATTCCGATGCTGTCAGTGAAGTAAAGCTGGTCCTTGTAATGGACAAGGAGAATAAACAGGCCAAAGACAAGCTCCTGGAATATGAGACATCGCTGAATAAACAGAAAGCAGCCAGCGAGCCTCAAAATAATCTGGACCTGGCTTATAATTATTTTTCAGCAGGCAGTTACAATAACGCGAAAGAAACGGTGAACAGTATCCTTGAAAAGGACGGGAATAATGTGAAGGCTAAAAAGCTCCTGGATATGATCGAAGAAAAAGAAGTGGAGGGCGACCTGGAGAAGATCAACCGGAAAAAGATCATGGAACTGTACAGCCAGGGCGTGACCCTTTACGTGAACCAGGATTACGACGGGTGCCTGAAGACCATGAAGACCATCGTGGAAATAGACCCGGATAATATGCAGGCCTTGAAATTCATCGATAAGGCCAAGGCCAAGATATCGGAAAAAACAGAAAGCCAGACAGCAAGGACTCTGACCCCGGCCAGCAAGAAACTGGTCTGGGAGTGTTATCTGAAAGGGATCAATTTTTACCAGAACGATGAGCTGGAAAAAGCCATCAACGAATGGAAACAAGCCTTAAAACTTGATCCCACCAATTCCAAGATCAAAGGCGTCCTGGATAAAGCGTATAAGAAGCGTGAAATGCTGGAGTATTATAAATAAGCAACTATTAATATTTATCAGTAATAGATTTGGGGCGTTTTTACTTTTCACGTACTTTTCAACTAAAAAAAATCCGTTGACATTTGAATTTTTTTATATAGAATAAACATTGTCTGACCGGAGCGTTCAGGAGGCTCGCGCATGGCTTTTAAAGCCGATAAAATATTCATGGACGGCAAATTCGTGGACTGGAACGACGCGAAGATACATGTGCTCTCCCATGTCATCCATTACGGAAGCGGCGTGTTCGAGGGCATCCGGTGCTACAAGACAAAGAACGGGTCAGCCATTTTCAGGCTGGAGGACCATGTGCGCAGGCTGTATGATTCGGCCAGGATCTTCCGTATGATCCCCCCGGGTTTTTCCCCGGAAGAGATGAAAAAAGCCATTATCGAGACTGTGCGCGTGAATAAACTGGATGAAGCCTATATCAGGCCCCTGATCTACAGGGGGTTCCATGAGCTGGGCCTTAATCCGCTCAAATCGCCCATCAACGTGATGGTGGCTGCCTGGGATTGGGGCCGCTACCTCGGGCCTGAAGCACTGGAGAAAGGCATTTCCGCCAAGATATCCTCGTGGCACAGGGCTGCTCCTGATACGTATCCCCTGCTTGCCAAGATAACGGGGAATTACGTGAACTCCCAGCTTGTGAAACTGGAAGCCCTGGAGAACGGTTATGACGAGGGCATTGCCCTGGACAGCTACGGTTATGTGTCGGAAGGTTCGGGCGAGAACCTTTTCATGGTAAGGAACGGGACCATCTTCACGCCGCCCACCAGCTCTGCCAGCCTGGCCGGCATCACGCGCCACTGCATCTTTGTCCTGGCACGGGAATTCGATATACCGGTCAAACAGCACGTCCTTCCCAGGGAATCCCTGTACATCGGGGACGAGGTCTTTATCACAGGCACGGCGGCCGAGATCACGCCCGTGACCAAGATCGACAATATCCAGGTGAGCGACGGCAAGCGCGGCGTGATAACAAAGAAGCTGCAGGATAAGTTCTTTTCCATTATCGACGGCACTGCCGAAGACCGTTTCAACTGGCTGACTTTTATATAAAACAGATTTTTATGGTGAATGAGAAAATAATCTTCTCAGAAATGAGCCATGTGCTTACCCTCCTGCTTCTCCTGTTCCTTGTTATCCTGGCTGTTGTCATGCTCCTGTTCTACTGGAGCAAAACGAAAAGGGACCATGTACTGAAACTATTCCTGGGCTATGAGAACCTCTGGAATTCCCTTCCCATGATAGAGGCCAGGAAAAACGCGCCTGCTTCCCTGACACGGGAGATGCTCACGTTCCCGGGTGAACAGGACAGGACCTCTCTCCAGTACGCGAGGATGGTCCTTGATTTTTTTAACCATATTGGCCTGCAGGTGTTCCAGGGTATCATTAAGTTCGACGATGTATATTCCCTGTACGGCCGGGATATCCTGCTGTTCTGGGAGAAGAAGAATTATCAGCTGATCGTATCCAGCGAGCATCTTCCCGTTTCTGTTTCCTGGCTCGATCCCTGGATCGGTCTGGAACACCTGGTGAAGCTCTGTTTATACCGGAGGGGAGGCGCTCCAACGGATCAGGCAGACGGGAATATCCCTGTTGTCCGGAATGACTATCCGGCTGTTCCGGCATACAGGAATTCCTTCAGGTTCAGCCTGGCCCTTCTTTCTCTGCTGGCCCTGGTCAGCCTGGCTGTTTTCGCGTTTTCTTTTTTACTTTACCACGGTATCCTATAAATATCATCAAGGACCCGGACAGATATAGATTTAATATAAACTACAGATCAACGCAGAAATAAAAATAAGATGGAACAGGATCAGACAGGATTAACAGGATTACGGAAAGATTTATAGCTGTAAAAAAGTCATTGTCCGGAGAGAACGCAGTGACGATGCAATCTTCTTAAATGGAAAAGCAGGTTATCAAGGATGAGATTGCATCGCCCTTTCAGGGCGAATCCCATGCGCAATGACAAGTCGATCCTGATCTTCCTTTAAATCATTTTTAACCGTTATTATTTTTTCCCGGAGGCTCCTATGGAAACCAGTGATATGATCGTTCTTACCATTAATTGCGGCAGTTCGTCCGTTAAATATATGCTCTATAATCATACCCGGCACGCGGTCCTGGCCGAAGGCATTGTGGAGAGGATCGGTCTGACCGGTTCCTTTATCCAGCATGAGGTTCCCCACAAGCCTACGTTCAAGGAAGAGGATATGGTGCCGGAACACCATGAGGCCATCAAGCTCATCACCCATACCCTGACCCGGGAAGATGTGGGTGTGCTTAAAGATGTTTCCTGTATCAAAGGCGTGGGCCACAGGGTGGTGCATGGCGGCGAGCATTTCATCAAGTCCGTCCTGATCGACGGCCCCAACGGCCGCGTGGTCAAGACCTTCCGGAACCTTTCCGAGCTGGCTCCGCTCCATAATCCCAATAATATTTTAGGTATCGTCTCTGCCATGGATATCCTTCCCGATGTGCCGCACGTGGCTGTCATGGATACGGCTTTTCTCCAGACCATGCCTAAGCATATCTATCTTTACGCAGTGCCGTACGACTGGTATACCAGCCTGGGTATCAGGAAGTACGGATTCCACGGCACCTCCCATCTGTATGTCTCCCGGAGGGCCGCGGTCATGCTGAACAAGGAGAACAGGGAATGCAACCTCATCACCTGCCATATCGGCAATGGCGTGAGCTTTACGGCCATCAAGGACGGCTCGGCCTATGACCACAGCATGGGATTCACTCCCCTGGAAGGCCTTATTATGGGAACCCGTTCAGGAGACCTGGACCCGGCTATCCTGGAGTATGTGGCGTTGAAGGATAATTTCAGCATTTCCAAGATCATCACTATCCTGAACAAAGAGAGCGGTTTAAAGGGCATTACCGGGATCTATTCGGACAGACGGGATATCCTGGAAGGGGCCAGGAACAACGATGAACGGTGCCAGCTGGCCATTGACATGGAGGTCCACAGGATCAAGAAATACATCGGCGCGTATATGTCGGTCCTGGGCCGGGTGGATGCCATTGTTTTTACCGCCGGTGCCGGTGAAAGGCATCATGTCCTGAGGGAAATGTGCCTTTCCCACATGGAGAATCTCGGTATTTACCTGGATATTGAGAAGAACAGGCAGGCTGTAAGCCATAACTGCGAGTACGTCATCAGCAAGGATAATTCACCGGTCAAGGCCTTTGTCATTCCTACGGACGAGGAATTGGTCATTATCGAGGATACAGTGGCCATTATCAACGGAACTTATGATATCTGTACGAATTTCCGGTATTCCTTTGAGGATAGGAACTACGTGAATAACATGCGACAGGAACTGTATGAAAAAGAGATGGCGGGAAATAAAATTATTTAACTTTTTTACAGAATGCCGATACTTGATTTAGTAAAAATGAGGATAATTTCTGAAAAAACGCTTAATTTTTTCTTGACATTTGAAATAGATTGAGTAAAATTAATTAAATTTTAATTAAAGGAGAATAAAATGAAAGGGAAAATCATCACCATAATCATTGTCCTTTTATTAACGCAATATAGTTTTGCCGGAGGCGAAGAATATAGATCGACTAAAAAGATCATAAGTATCCAGGCACCGGCCCTGGCTGATTTTGAGGATCAGGGCCTGGACGGGCAGTGGGTGATCGGCAATACCAGCCCAAACGTCGATATGGCTGTTACTGCTGTCAAAGCCACACCCGGCGGACCCTGGGGCCTGGCTGTGCCGGAAGACCAGAAAAAGACCTGCCTGGGCGTAAAGACAGGTTTCAGGACAAGAGGATATAATTTTGTCGAGATCCTTCCGCCTGTATATGATGCCAAGTCTTATTCTATTCTCCAGAATTATTTTAATATCCCCATACCCAATTCGGGCGGTGACAGGTTCATCCCCATACCGGGAAAATGCAAGTCCCTGGATGTGTGGGTTGCCGGAAGAGGATTCCGTTATAATTTTGAAGTTTGGCTGAAGGACTTTAACGGCTTTGTTTATTCCCTGGATATGGGCAAGCTTGATTTCCCCGGCTGGAGGAACCTCTCCCGCGATATCCCGCAATACATCCCCCAGGAAGAGAAATATTTCCCCAGGGAGAAACCCTTAAAATTCGTAAAGTATGTCCTGGTCTCTGACCCTGATGAAAGAGCGGATAAATTTTTTATCTACTTTGACCACATGAAGGTCATCACGGACGTGTATATTGAAAGGATCGACGGTGATGACATCAGGGATAACTGGTAAATTTTATTTATAAGGAGAAAAAAATGAGGGTATTAAAAGTATTATTCGTTATTGTTTTAATAGCGGGACTCAATACAGCATATGCCCAGCAGAAGGATGCCGCGAGTAAGGATGCCACCGGTGAAAATTTTGCCGGTATGTTCTTCCCCAAGGAATCCAGCCAGCAGAAACTGGAAGTTAAAGTGATCGAGGATTTCGAGAACTGCGAATCCTGGGCAGCGCTGATGCCCTCTGATCAGGGTCTGGCGCGCGGTAAAAAAGTGCTGGGAGCCGCTGAAGAAGTGAAGAAACAGCTGGGCGACAAGGCCAAGTACGTTTTCGGCGTTAAAGAGTGGAGCTATAACCGCGGTTTCAGCTGGGTTGAGATCACACCACCGACCCCTATTGCCATTGTAGGCAAGGCTAAGGGTATTTCCATCTGGGCCTGCGGCAGGAATTACCGGCACAGGCTGGAGATCTGGCTTAAGAATTACCAGGGATACGAATATCCCATTGATATGGGCAGTTTGAATTTCAGGGGATGGGAAAAGATGACCGCCCGTATCCCCATGTATATCCCGTATTATACCAAATATGTGCCCCAGTACAGGCCTCTCTATATCTCCCGTATCCTGATTAAACATGATCCCAACGAGATGAACGGAACATTTTATATTTACCTGGATCAGCTGGAAGCCATCGTGGATACCTATGAAGATAAATTTGACGGCGATGACATGATCAATGAGATGGGTATGGAACGCTGGGAAGAGATACCGCGTACGGACGGAAAGACAGGTACGGAAGCGCCTAAAAAATAAGGATATTTGTTAAGGAATAATATAAAAAAGCAGCCTCCGGGCTGCTTTTTTTTTGACCGGAGCCCGGTCTTTTCTCTTTTTAGAACACATTGTTGAACAACCGGGAGAGAATCTTCTGGACTTTCTTCGTGAGTTTCACGTAACTCATCACCTTCATATAATCCAGCATATAAAGCAGAAAAGCCACGAAATAAAGGGTGAAACTGATGATTAATAATGTATAAGGCAGGAGATAGTCTGTACCCAGAAGAAGATAACCCAGAAGAGAGAGGGAGATAAAGAACGTTCCCAGCTTACCCGCGATATTGGATGAGAAAATGATGTTCTTCTTTTTAAGAAGGATGATTCCGCCGGATAAGATAAAGAATTCCCTGATCAACAGAAAAAGAAAGGCCCATAACGGGAAATTTTTATATAAGAAAAGAAGATAACTGATGGTCACAATACAAATCTTGTCAGCCAGGGGGTCCAGGATCTTGCCCAGTTTTGAGATCTGGTGCAGTCTGCGGGCCAGAAAACCGTCCAGGAAATCCGTGGCCACAAAGATGAGCAGGAGGAACAGGGCGAAGTAATTGTATTGATAAGTGTTCTTTCTGATGATAATGGCCACAAGGGGCAGCAGGACGATCCGGCTCAGGGAGATCATATTGGATAGGGTGATTTTCTTATTCATTGTTTTCTTAAAGGATAATGAATAAAATTTCAATGTCAAAAAAAATTTGAAGACCGAAAATATAAACAGGGAGACGTATAAGGAGGGACCAAGGCATGAAAGCAACAAAATGGCTCAAGGGCTGGGTCCAGAAACGGATCAGGTATTATGAGAGTTTTTTGCTGAAAAATCCTGATACGGACCTTCGTAAAGAGATCGCGGAGACCATCAAGCACCTGAGGGAACTGGTATAAGCGGAAATCACAAACCGGCTTCCATCGGTATTTACTTGAAATAAAATCTTTTTATTATACATTTAACCCTATGACATATATTCGGACGATACCAACCAGGAGCCTGATACTGGCCGGGATGCTTATGGCCTTGTTGTTCTCTGCTTTGAATTGCCAGAAAAAAGGTGTTATCCGTATCAGGGATAAGGTATTGCAAATAGAGATCGCGGATGATGCGGCTGAACGGAGCCGAGGATTGATGTTCCGGAAAGAACTGGGCCGGGATAAGGGTATGGTGTTCGATTTCAAGCAGGACCAGATCGTCTCTTTCTGGATGAAAAACACTTTCATCCCTCTTTCCATCGCTTTCCTTGATACTAATTTTTGTATTGCCCAGATAGAGGATATGTCGCCCCTGGACGAAGAGAACCTGCACAGGTCCGGGATACCAGTGAGATACTGTATCGAAGTGAACCGCGGATGGTTCGAAAGGAACGGGATCAAGGTAGGCGACAGGGTCGAGGGTCTTCAGTAGCGGCAGGTCCTTAGACCTGTCGTCTGTCTGTTGTTCCCTGTAATTCTTTTAACCCGCACCTGAAGGTGTGGGGTTACGGAGAAATAAAGAAATAAAGGCCGTTTAGACCAGGTGGTTACTCATTGATTTCCCAATACGCGTCCTTTTCCCCTTGACAATTCATTTTTTTTATCTATATTATTCACACTGTTATTTTTTATAAGGAGAATACTATGTTATCCGAAGAGATCATGAAAGAATTATCAATACCGAACGAAAAGAAGATCGTTCTGCTGGTCATGGACGGGGTAGGCGGCCTTCCGCACAAGAACGGGCTCACGGAGCTGGAAGCAGCCAAGACTCCTAACCTGGATAAACTGGCTGAAGAATCGGCTCTGGGCCTCACTCATCCCATCGGTGTAGGCATCACGCCCGGAAGCGGCCCGTCCCATCTGGCTATTTTCGGGTATGATCCTGTGAGGTATAATATCGGCCGCGGTGTTCTGGAAGCCCTTGGCCTGGATATACATCTGACCAATAAAGACCTGGCTGCGCGGGCTAATTTCGCCACAAAGGACGGGAACGGCCTTATCACGGACAGGAGGGCCGGCCGTATCCCGACCGAGAAGAACCAGGAACTGTGCGCCAGGCTGCAGGAAGAGATAAAGAAGATCGATGATGTGGAGATCATCATTAAGCACGGTAAGGAGCACAGGTTCGTGGTCCTGTTCAGGGGCGAAGGCCTTCATGACGGGCTTACGGATGCTGATCCCCAGAAGGAAGGGTCCAAGGTTAAATATACCGAACCGCTCGTACCTGAAGCTAAAAAATCCGCTGTTATCATTAATAAGTTCATTGACAGGGTAGGCGAGATCCTGAAAAACGAGACCAAGGCTAATACAGCTCTGCTTCGCGGAATAGCCAGAGTGCCGCATATTCCCACCATGAACGACCTGTTCAAGCTGAAACCCGGGGCCATTGCCACGTATCCTATGTACCGCGGCCTGGCCAGACTGGTCAGTATGGATATCCTTAAGACCGGGGAGACCATTGCGGATGAGATCGCGACCTTGAAGGAAAATTATTCCAAGTATGATTTTTTTTACGTTCACGTGAAGAAGACCGATTCCTACGGCGAGGACGGGAATTTCGAAAATAAAGTGAAGATCATTGAAGAGACGGATAAGATCATACCCGATATCCTGGCCCTGAACCCTGATGTCCTGGCTGTTACATCCGACCATTCCACCCCTAGCCTTCTGGCCGGGCATTCCTGGCATCCCAATCCTTTCCTGCTCCACGGCCGGTTCATACGGAAAAGCCCGGTCACGCGGTTCACGGAAGCTGAATGCCTGAAAGGCAGCCTGGGCATTTTTTATTCCATCGACGCCATGCCCCTGATGCTGGCTTCAGCCCTGAAGCTGGCCAAATATGGAGCCTGAAAAAGGAACCGGCCTGATACGGGCCGGACGGACAAAATAAACAGATGAAAAAAGCATTGAAGGCTGGTTTACTGCTCCTCCCTGTTCTTTATTCCCTTATCCGGTTAAAGGCGGACACGGGATTTTATATCTTCTTCTGTGCCGTGTATGCATCATTCTGTCTGCTTTCCTGTTTCATCAGGAACGCGGATTTTTTTAAATATCTGGTCCAGATCGGGATCAGTTATATTTTCCTGGACATCAGTTTCCATAATGTTGATTTCAGCCTGTTCTTCCGCTCGTTCCGTCTGATCGACATGAGGATATTCCTCCTTGTTCTGGTCACCACCTTCCTGAGCCTCTACATCAGGGCTTATAAATGGAAGTATCTTCTGCAGCATATCAAACCCGTCAGGATCAAGTCCCTGTTCAACACGATCATTGTGGGCTTTATGGTGAATTCCATATTCCCGGCCAGACTGGGCGAGGTGTACCGGGCGTACATGCTTTCCCGTCTGGAGAAGATCAGTAAAAGCTCCATCTTTGCCACGGTTGTGCTGGAGAGGGTTTTTGACGGACTGGTGATCGGCATCGGCATCGTTTATATCTTTCTACTGAACATCATCCATCATAAGATCTTCTACCAGGCTGGTCTGATCGGGCTGGGATTTTATGTAGCGGCCATTCTCTTTCTCCTGGTCTTTTATTTCAGGAAGAACGCGCTGGTCCGTATCATGAAGCGCCTCCTTTTCTTTATACCCGGGAAGATCAGGGCCAGGATTTTTTCCCTGCTTGATCTGTTCTATGAAGGCCTGCATATATTCAAGAACATAAGGAACCTTCTTCTTTTTACAATATTCACCATCCTTACCTGGGCTGTCATTATCTTCAATATGTATCTTTTCCTGGAAAGTATGAAAATATTCCAGTATATTCCCATCAGCTTCAATCCCCTGGTCTTTTCCATCCTGATGACGGGCCTGCTGGCCATCGGCATCTCCATCCCTTCCGGACCCGGCGCTATCGGTCCTTTCCAGGCCAGTATCCTCTTCTCGTTCTTCCTTGTGAACGCTCATTATGTGAAAACCGGCACGTATGAGTATAACCTGATCGCTTCCTTCTCCATGTACTGCTGGATATCGCAGGTGATCATCCAGATCGCGGCCGGTCTGGTCGTGCTGGCGCGGGAAAAGATGACGCTGAAAATGGAATAATATATTTTTTATTGACATTAAAAATAACGCCATTATAATTTATCGATCACTGTTTGTTTTAAGATAACCATTTTCGGAGGAGGAGAATATTATGTTTGAAGGTGCGTTTACCGCGATCGTAACACCTTTCAAGAACAATGAAGTGGATTATAAGTCTTTTGAAAAGCTGATCGAATTCCAGATCAGCGGCGGTATCCACGGCCTGGTCCCGTGCGGTACCACCGGCGAGTCCGCTACGCTGTCCCACCAGGAACACAAGGACGTAATCAAGTTCACCATAGATGTCGTGAAGAAAAGAGTTCCGGTCATTGCCGGGAGCGGTTCCAACAGCACGGCTGAGGCCATTGAACTGACAAAGTTCGCGAAGTCCGTGGGTGCGGAAGGGGCTCTTCTTATCACGCCTTATTACAACAAGCCAACGCAGGAAGGACTGTACCAGCATTATAAGACCGTTGCGGAGAACGTGGCCATTCCCATCGTGGTTTACAATGTCCCGAGCCGCACGGGCGTGAACATGCTTCCCCCTGTCTTTGAACGGCTGAAGGAGATCCGGAACATCGTGGCGGTCAAGGAAGCCAGCGGTAATATTAATCAGGGTATGGATATCATTGAACTTACGGAAGGGAAGATGAACGTCCTGTCCGGCGATGATCCGCTTTATCTGTCTCTGCTGGCTGTGGGCGGGAAGGGTATCATTTCCGTTGTTTCAAATATTATTCCCGGGGACGTGGCTGAAGTGTATAACCTGTTCAAGAAGAAGGATGGGAACAAGGCTATGGAAGTCTTTTACCGGTATTATTATCTGACCAAATCCTGTTTTTACGAGACCAATCCTATTCCCGTCAAGACAGCCCTGAAGCTGATGGGCATGGTGAGCGGTGAAATGCGGCTGCCATTATGCAGCATGAACAAGTCCAACGAGGAAAAGCTGATCCTGGATCTGCAGAATTATAATCTGATATAAGATACAAATGGTCCTGATGCCGTTTCTTTCCGGTATTCGGCCCTTTTAGGAAAATGGAAAAATGAAAAATTTTATTGGTGCTAAAGAGAGCTATACGTCCGCTAAAATAGTCCTGTTCGGCGTGCCTTTCGATGCCACATCCTCATTTCGTGCCGGAAGCAGGTTCGGTCCGGACTTTATCAGGCTGGTATCGGATGAGATCGAGACTTATTCTCCTTATCAGGACAGGGACCTGGAAGATATAAATTTTATGGATGCCGGGAATCTTGAAATATCGCCCGGCGATATTGGTTCAGCCATGGATGTTATCCATGATTTTTCCGCTAAACTGATAAAGGATAACAAGATCCCGTTCGCTCTGGGCGGCGAACATCTTATTACGTATCCTATTATCAAGGCCTTGAGAAAAAAATACAGGGAGATCACGCTGATACACCTGGATGCCCATACCGATCTGAGGGAAGGGTACATGGGCTTTCAGCTTTCCCACGCGTCTGTGATCCGGCTTATCTGGGACCTGAAGAACATCAGCCTGGTCCAGGTCGGCATACGCTCAGGTACCAGGGAAGAGTTCCGGTTCATGAAAAAGAACCAGACCCTTTATTCCCTGAACCAGCTGGAAAAGATAAACGAGAAGATCAGGAATAAGAACGTTTATATCACGCTTGACGTAGATGTCTTTGATCCCTCTGTTCTGCCCGGTACAGGCACCCCTGAAGCCGGCGGTATGACCTTTGTCCCGTTCATGGAATTCCTGCTGGGCCTGCGTGACTTCAATCTTATCGGCCTGGACGTTGTTGAACTGAATCCCGAAGTGGACCGTTCTCAGAATTCCTCGATCTTTGCCAGCCAGCTGGTCCGGGAGCTGCTTCTAAAAGTATATTCGAAATAGCGGATTTTTTTATAGTAGTACCGGGTCTTCAGACCCGGTACTCGACTCCTCGCTTGTCATTGCAAGGAGCGCAGTGACGAAACAATCTCATCTCTTATGAAAGCCGGGACTTAAAGTCTTCATACCCGAATTTTTTAATCCTGCGTAATGAACCGTTCCTGTCCATTACCATGATGGCCGGGAGCCCCACGCCGTTGAAAGTATTCGTTTTTACCATGCTGTAATGAGCTGCGTCCAGGAAAGCCAGGTTCTGGCCGATCTCCAGAGGCCCGGAAAAATAATATTCACCGAAAACATCTCCGGCCGCACAGCTCGTGCCGCCGAGGAGATATCCGTACGGATTATTCTTTGTCCTTTTCTTTTCAGCGCCGACGATATCCGGGATATAGGGGGCTGGTTCGTTCCTGGTAAGAAGGATATCGGGAAAATGGGCTTCGACAGAGCAGTTGAGAATGGCTGTGCCCCTTTTTCCCGGTATGATGTCCACGACAGAAGCCACGAATATCCCGGCATTCAGTACCACGGCCTCGCCCGGTTCCAGATATACTTTTTTGATGTTCGGGTATTTTATCTTGAATTTTTCAATAAGCCGGCAGAGCCTGTCAATGTCATAATCTTTTCTTGTGATGTGATGACCGCCCCCGAAATTCACCCATTCCATATGACGCAGGAAGGGGGAGAATTTCCTGTCAAATGCATCCAGGACTTTTTCCAGTGCATCGGCGTTCTGTTCGCAGAGGGCGTGGAAATGAAGACCGCTGATCCTGTCCAGGGGCCTTCCTTTCAGTTCATGCAGCCGGATACCCAGCCTTGAACCGGGCATGCTGGGATCATAGATGCCGAATTTTTCTCCGGCCACGCTTTTTTCCGGATTGACCCGCAGACCGAACCTGACCTTTCTCCCGGTCTTATCCGCTGAGCCTTTGAATTGCTGCCACTGGGATATGGAATTAAAGATGACCGTGTCCGAGAATTTCATGATCTGGGGAAACTCCTCTCTGGTAAAACCGGGGGAGAAGGTGTGGACTTCTTTTCCGAATTCCTCCCTGCCAAGCCTTGCTTCATTCAGGCCGCTGGCACAGACGCCGTGCAGATATCTCCGCAGAAGAGGGAAGGTCTTCCATAAGGCATAAGCTTTCAGGGCCAGCAGTATCCTGCAGCCTGTCCTTTTCTGGACCGCATCGAGGATAAGGGCGTTTTTTTCAAGGCTTGATTCATCCACCAGGAAACAGGGAGACTTCATCTTGGATAAATCGCTTTTTTTTATCTTGGATAGTTCCATAATATTTGAAAAAACGGACAGGGGATAGGGACGGCATAGAACGGCAGTTTGTCCTTTTCCGCCTTCTTATCCTTTAAGTTCCTGGTTATATTCAGCTAATTTCCAGGGAAGCCCGTATTTGTTCAGTCCTTCCATGAAAGGGTCCGGATCAAGCTCTTCCATGTTATACACTCCTTTGCCTTTCCAGATACCTTTGATCATTAGCATGGCACCGATCATGGCCGGTACTCCTGTAGTATAGGAGATGGCCTGGCTCCTCACTTCTTTATAACATTCGGCATGATCGCATACATTATAGATATAAACTCCTTTTTCCTTCCCGTCCTTTTCTCCTTTCATGATGCATCCGATCACGGTCTTGCCTGTGTAATTTTCCGCCAGTGTGGCTGGTTCGGGAAGAAGGGCTTTCAGGAACTGGAGGGGTACGATCTTCTTCCCTTCGTAATCAACAGGGTCGATCCGTGTCAGCCCCAGGTTATGCAGGACCCTGAGGTGGGTCAGGTAATTCTCCGAGAAGGTCATCCAGAACCTGGCCCTTTCCAGTCCTTTTATGTTTCTAACCAGGGATTCCAGTTCTTCATGGAAGAGCAAGTAACTGGGTCTGGGCCCTACTTCCGGATAATCAAAATCAAAATGGATGCTTCCCTCTTCAATGATAGGGGGTGTTTTGATCCAGGTCCCGCGGTCCCAGTGCCGCACGATCTGGGTCAATTCCCTGATATTGATCTCGGGATTGAAATTAGTGGCAAATGATTTTCCGTGGCTTCCTGCATTGCAGTCGAGTATATCAAGCGTCCGGATCCTGTCAAAGAGGTGTTTCCGGGCATAGGCAGTGAAAACATTGGTCACTCCCGGATCGAATCCGGATCCCAGGAGGGCCATGATCCCTGCTTTTTTAAATCGGCTCTGATATGCCCATTGCCACTTGTATTCGAATTTTGCTTTATCTTTTGGTTCATAATTGGCGGTATCCAGGTAATTCACTTTTTCAGCCAGGCAGGCGTCCATGATGGCCAGGTCCTGATAAGGGAGCGCCACGTTGATGACAAGGTCCGGCTTGTGCTTTTTGATCAAAGCCCTGGTCTTTTTCACGTTCTCAGCGTCGGTCTGTTCGGCTGTGATGCTGATACCGGTCATTTCCCTGATCCGGGCTTTGACCTTTCTGCATTTCCCGATGGTCCTGCTGGCCAGAACGATCCGCGTGAACACATCAGGGTTCTGCGCGCATTTGTGGGCTACCACAGAACCCACGCCGCCTGCTCCGATGATTATTATCTTTCCCATGTTTTATTTTCCTTTTTTTTGAAGATGATCTTATTCCGGTCCGTTTTAAATTCCATACTTCACGCAACCGGTTCTTTCATTCAAATAACAGTTTTTGAGGGGTTTCCTCTAATATGAATATAGCAGCTGCAACAACAGAAGTCCAAAGGCTGTTCTTTTTCCCTTCGGCGGACTGGCTGATATGGGTGGTCTTGAATATATGGCCGGAAGCTTTATAGATCTGTTCCCTCTCTTCCCACGCCTGATTGGGGTCGAATTCAATTCCCAGTGTGGTGGCCAGCATGGTGGCAGCCAGGTCTTCTGCGTATTCCCCTGACTTTTCATCTGTTTCGCCGTACGCGTGGTGTTCCGAGAGATAGCCGTAGTTTTCCTCGTTCTTGGGGATCGCCAGTCCGATAGCAGAGGAGATCAGCCTGTTGGGTTCGTCCGTATCGTTCCTGGCCATGACACAGAATGTGATCTGCCCGGGTTTTATGATCTTGATGCCTTCATCTTTTGATATGATCTTGCATTTGGGCGAGAAAATACTGGATACATTGACCAGATTGCATTTCTGTATCCCGGCATCCCGGAGAGCCAGCTCAAAACTCGCCAGTTTGTCTTTGTGGATACCGACTCCTTTGACAAAAAATATTTTTGAAGGTATCGTAATCATATTCTAGAAAAATTATAGTGAATTATTATTTCATGTCAAGAAAAATTTCTTTTTTAGGAAAAAATATTTTTAAGGGCGGAAGGGATGTGTCTATCGTAAACCAGAAAGGCATAAAAGTGTTAAGACAGATGAAGCGGTTGCCGTAACCGGGGCCGGAAACTTTTTACCATTGGATCATGTTCATGATCTTTTTATGGATGACACGTATCTGGTTCATGATGTTCCTTGCCGGGAAGTAAACGAGGAAATGCATCTCGGACGGAACAGGTTCTGTCTGTTTCACCTCCCGGAAAGAGGGCAGGAAGATGAGAACGGTCAAGGCACGGAAGAGGAAGGAGATGAGAAAGATGATCTCAAGGTTCAGGGCTGAAAAAGGAAGCCAGGTAATGCCGGGCGTGAAATGGGAGATCAGACCGGCTATGACAGAACCCAGGAATGCCATGATATTGTTCAGCGAAGTGGTAATGGCCGTGGCAGAGGAAATATCCTCCTTTTTTACCAGGTCGAAGATAAAATTAAAAGTGGTCAGGTTAAAGCCGGCCCAGACAAAACCGGAAAAAATCTGGATGGGTAAGATGAAGTAAATGTTCCTGAGGAACGCCCAGAGCAGGCTGGGCAGGATAATACCGATTGCGCAGAGGCGCATGATGGCGTAATTCCCGAAACGGTCGATCAGGGAACCCCAGTAAGCCATGGAGATGAAAGAAGCGATATTGACCGTCATGTTAATAAGGGCGAACTGTATATAATTGAATTTCAGTGTCTTCAGAATATGGATGGAGAGCATGGCAGGCATGAAATATACGGAAAAGGTCATGAGGATATTGAACAGGACGAATTTTTTAAAATTGGTACGGCCGGAGCTTTTAAGGAATTTTAATAAGGTCAGTTCTTTTCCTTTTTGAGGGACTTTCATCTGCGGTTCATGCATCCGGGAAAGGGGCAGGATACTGGAGGAACGGAACAAGGCAGCCAGGGTGAAGATAACGGCAAAACCGATGAATTCATGATGGATGATGTTCTTAAAAAAATAAAGCGTGAGTCCTGCCGTGGAAGTGGCCAGGAACTGGAAAAAACCCATGATCCGGTTCCTCTTTCCCCAGTATTCTCCCCGCAGACGGGCCGGAACGGTCTCGTTCATCCAGGAGAGCCAGGCCGGTGTGCCGAAATTAGTTGAGATGACCCCGATAAAATAGAAGACAATGATAAAAACGGGATTTTTCATTGTATAAGTAAGGACCAGGACCAGGATCCAGGAAAAAGCATGGAACTGATTGCAGATGATGATGAGCCATTTTCTTTTCTGGTGGTATCCGATGAACCTGGCTCCCAGGAGCTGGATGATGCTGATACCGAGCTGGGCGCTGCCTGTGATAAGGCTGATGAAGAACGGGGATGTTTGAAAATGAAGGGCAAAAGGGATCAGGTAATCTTCTGCCAGGCCGAACATGCAGGACCAGAGGACCCCGTCTATCAGGGCATACCGCAGGGTCTTTGCGATCCTCTTTTCTTTTATCTTTTGAAAAAGGTCTTCCATAAATAGAATTAAACAATACTTGGATGGCAGGAGATAACAGGCTTTAAAACCTGTCTTGCATCCCTGAATGGTCTAGAGAGTGAAACAGAGAAAAAACTTCCCTCTCCTTATAATAATTCTGTAAGTCAGGGATGGAATTAATATTATTTCCGGACGAAGTCCTTCTTAATAAATTCCAGGATTTGTCTCTTGATACCTTCCGGGTCAAATCCGTATTTATGGTACAAGGCCTCCGGTGTGCCTGATTCGCCGAAAACATCCTTCACGCCTATCCTCAGCAGTAACGCGGGATGTTCCTCGGACAGGACCTCGGCCACGGCCGATCCCAGGCCGCCGATGATGCTGTGATCTTCGGCTGTGATGATCTTTCCTGTCTCTCTGGCGCACTGGACGATCAGGTCCCTGTCAATGGGTTTAATGGTGTGGATATTGACGATGCGGAGGCTGACCTTTTCCTTCTCCAGTTCCTGGGCTGCCTGAAGGGCCGGGGCTACCAGGGCCCCTGTTACGAATAAGGTGGCGTCAGTACCCGGTCTTAAAAGGACTCCTTTACCCGGCTTGAATTCATAGTTTGCCGGGTTGATGGAAGGAACTTTCTGGCGTGTCAGACGGAAATAGATAGGGCCTTCATGGCGTATGGCATATTTTATGGCTTCTTTTGTTTCTATGTCGTCCGCAGGCTGGATGATGACCATGTTGGGGAGGGAACGCATGAGAGATATGTCCTCCAGACCCATCTGGCTGTTCCCGTCCTCGCCTACGGCCAGTCCTGAATGCGTGCCGATAAGCCGGACATTGGCTTTGGGAAAGGCGATGGACATCCTGATCTGGTCATAGCGGCTTGTCAGAAAGACAGCAAAGCTGCAGATGAAAGGTATCTTGCCGATGAAGGAGAGACCGGCGGATGTACCGATCATGTTCATCTCCTGGATGCCCATCTCAAAGAAACGATCAGGGAATTTTTCCGCGAATTTTTCCGACTTGGTTGATTTGGAAAGGTCGGCATCCATGGCCACGATATTTTCGTTTTGGGCGCCCAGTTCGGCCAGGATCTCTCCAAAGGATTCACGGGTTGCTTTATTCATTTGTTACCTCAGATGATATATTTGTTTTATCTTCCGGATGCTGCCGGGGGGGGGTTACATTTTAACGGCTTCTTCAAAACGGATGTCGAATTCCAGGATACCGTTGATCTTTTTTTCCTCTTTATCGAAGATGGGCGTGGATACCGTTATACAAAGGTCATTGGTGATCTTGGAAACATAGAAATTGGATACGTAGGTCTTTCCGGTCTTGATGGGATTGATGAACCAGTCCCTCTCCGCAAAATTATCCTTGGTGAAGACCTCGTATTTATGCTTGTCCTCTATCTGCGTGATGTTCCTGGTTATCCGGCTGCCCTGGATGTCCGTGATGGCGATCAGCTGGATAAAAGGATAATCCTGTATCACGCGGTCCAGGAATTTTTCCATCTCTTTCTTGTTCATGGAAACGATCTCATCCCGGTTGCGGAACTGTTCGATCAGGTCCGTCACTTCGCGTTTTACTTTTTTCTTGATCTCGTCGAATTCGGATTCGAACAGCTCGGGGATGAATTTTTTAGACTGGTATTCCAGTTCGATATCGGAGATGGCGCTGGTCCTCCTCTTGGCTTCATACTCGTTCATGACCCATTCGTAGATCTTCAACAGGCCGGGGTGATGTTTGTCGATCTTCATGCTGTCCGGCAGCTTGAAGCGGGAATTGATCCATAGAGCGATACCCGCTGTCCCGGACTTGTCCGTGATGCCTATGCCGATGGGGATATTAAGCAGTTTTTCCGTATCGAATATGGTATAGATCTCCGGGTTCTTCAGGACCCCGTCTGCGTGGATACCGGCCCGTGTGACATTAAATCCCTCGCCTACGAACGGATAATTCTCCGGGATCGTAATACCCAGTTTTCTGTAATATTCCGCGATCTCGGTAATGACCTTTGTGTCGATTCCGTTCGTGTTCCCTTTCAGGCCGATGTATTCAAAAACAAGCGCTTCGATGGGGGCGTTACCGGTCCGTTCGCCGAATCCCAGAAGCGTCCCGTTGGCGCCGGATGAGCCGTAGAGCCAGGCTGTCGCGGTATTGATATGTACCTTATGGAAATCGTTGTGGCCGTGCCATTCCAGCCATTTGGAAGGAACACCGGCCTCATGGATGATAGTATGGAACAGTTTAGGGATGCTCCGCGGCAGTTCTACGCCGGGATAATTGATTCCCAGACCCAGCGTGTCGCATAATCTGATCTTGATGGGTATTTTACTCTCCTGGGACATGTCCATCAGTTTCTGGGCAAAAGGAATGACAAAACCGTATATGTCGGCGCGTGTCACGTCTTCAAAATGACATCGGGGTATGATATTATTTTTCAGGGCTTCCTGGACCACGTCCAGGTATCCTTCCAGGACAGCTTTTCTGTTCGAGTTCAGCTTCAGGAAAATATGATAATCGGAACAGGAGGTCAGGATGCCGGTCTCTTTCAGACCCATTTTTTTTACCAGTTCAAAGTCTTTTTTATTGGCCCTGATCCAGCCCGTGACCTCGGGAAACTGATAATTCCTGGAAAGGCACTTTTCAACGGCTTCTTTGTCCTTGTCGCTGTACAGGAAGAATTCGCTGAAACGGATCACTCCGTTGGGTCCGCCCAGTTTATGGAGCAGGTCGAATATCTCACCGATCTGTTTCACGGAATACGGCGGCATGGCCTGCTGGCCGTCCCGGAATGTGGTGTCGGTTATCCATATCTCATCCGGGATATCGAACGGTTCGTGCATATAATCGAATTTAATCCGGGGCGCTTCATTATAAGGAAAGATGTCTCTATATAACTCGGGTTTGTCCACATTCCTCAATTCATGCTTTTTACGCCTGTTTTTCAGGAGTGTTTTGATCATAACCTTGCCTCCAAATTTGGATAAAGTATATCATATAGGAAAATAATTTCAAGTGAAATTTTGGCGGGTTTATAGCGGGTCTGAATAATACATCGGGTTTATGCCACTAAGACACCAAGGCACAAAGAGAAGGGATGAACCAAAGAAATGTAGCGGCAGGTCGTAACGGCGTACCTTTAGGTGCGCCGATTACCTGCCGGATATGGCAATCACCTGAAAAAAGAACAAAATTACTGGTATATCAACAAGAATACCCATAGAATAAAGATGGATGGATATGATGCGTTTATAACAGCATAGGATAACAAAATACAGGAGAACGAAGAAACGAAAAGCGTTTGACTTTGCTTTTTTATAAACGCAATGACAAGCAGACCTGTTATAGCTTCATCACCGCGTTCCCTCCGGGTAATAATAATTTTAATTTTCGCTCCCTGAATTTTTTTATGGCAATTTTTTTGTTTTTATTTCCCGGTTTTTTCCACTTTATCGCTCACCAGAAAGCCTGTGCCTTTCACAGCTCTGGCCTTTGAAAATTTATCCTGAACTTCGAATACCTTGATCTGGCCGATCACCTTGTCTTCGCTTCCCAGGGTCTCGCCGGTCTCCGGATCGACCAGTTCCTCTCCTTTTCGGATCACCTGGAACACGTCATTCACCTTGATGCCGGCTGTTTTCCCGCCGTTGATGAAGATCACGTCCCCGGCTACTTTCATGACCGCTCCCTTCCATTTGCCGGAGAAATCCCTGACGATCTTTTTAACAACGTCATCCACGGCTTTCCGCGTGGCCTTGCCGATCTGCGTGGAGTTGAAATCCGGGCTTCCGAGGTTGATGTCGGTCGGGATGATGTCCGCGTTATCGATGTCCAGAGAGCCGGAACTCTCGCTTCCCTGGCCTGTGGCCGAAGCTATGATCTCGGCTGTCGTAGTGTCGATGAGCCTGATATCCAGTCCCACCTCGGCGGAGTTCTGCTTGACCCCGATGCCGAAAGCACTGGCGCCGGAAGATTTGGTCCCGTACTGGTTCACGCTTCCGGTGACCATGTACTGGACCCCCAGCAGTTTTCCTATCTTGGCTGCTGTCTGGGGAGTGACCAGGCCGCTGGCGCCCAGTTCCTGCTCCTCCATGATCTTTTTCAGTTCCGACCTTTCCATGATACGGAATTTTTTTGTCTGGGCAAAAGCCGTGATGAGCATATCCGCCATCCCGTCACCCAGTTCATACCCGTGCCAGCCGGATTTATTCTCCAGGGCCATGACCGACAGGGCCGGCTGCGCGGCCATGAGTCCGCATGGCAGAAGCAGAAGTAAAAGGAAGAGAATTGATCTTTTCATGGGAATGTACCTCCTTGATGATTATTGCAGTATGTTTTTTTATTGATGTTCCTTCATCAAACCTTTATAGATCGCTATGATCCGGTTTATCAGTTTTTTCCAGCTGTATTTCTCTAGGGTGCGCTGCCGCAGGCTCAGGATGCTTTTTTTCAGCTTGTCGTGATGGAGGACGGCATGATACAGGGCCTCGGTATAATTCTCCATCCTGTTCATGGGATTATGGAAATCTACCACTACACCGCCTTTGACCGGGATGAACGGGGCGTTGATCTTGGGAAGGTTCAGTATCTCTAAAATGCCTTCCACGCCGGATGCCACAAAAGGAGTTTTTTTTATGATGGCTTCGATCAGCGATAGCCCGAACGGGGATACGATGATGGGAAGGGTAAAGACCGAGGCCAGGCGGTATAGGTATTCTTTATCTATGATCACGGAGCTGTCCGGGACGATGTGTATACTGTCCCTGATCTCTTCGTCCTTGATCTGGTTCTTTATCTTCTGCAGCTTTTCGGCGTACATGGCGTTCTTGAATTCCAGGAGGCCTGCTATGAGCAGGGAGTAGGGCTGGTATTGCTGGCCCAGGGCGGCCTTTAATCTTCTGATCAAAGGAGGGAAGGAATGGATCAGGTATTCCAGGCCTTTGGTGGGATCGATGCGTCCCAGGTACAGGAGAAAACGGTCCGTGATTTTATATTTTTCCTTTATCAGAATTACTTTTTCAGGGGCCAGGAATTCATCTTCGGTAAAATGGCGGGGTATCCCGAAAGGGATGACATTGATCCTGGCCTGCTTGATGATGTCAGGATACATCCATGCTATTTCGTCCTTCAGGGCCTGGCTCCAGAAGATTACACAATCGGAATAAAGCAGGGCATCCTTCTCTTTTTCCTGGATATAATGGAGCAGGAATTTACTGATGCTGTTCTCTTCTTTCTTTGCTTCCGAGATGGATTCCAGGGAATGGATGGATGTAACGATCTTAAGCCGGGGAAATTTTTTCAGGTCCCTGGCCATACCCGGGATGCTGAAATGGCCGTTCAGGTGAACGATGCTTTTTTTATTTGCGTTCCTCGAAAGATACTGGATCACTTTTTCTTTGAATACATCCAGTCTTTTTATTTCAGTGTCCTTGCTGCCCTCGAACGGGTTCCGGATCAGCCGGGAGTCAGGGATGGGGAACCGTCTGACCGTGACCTTTCCCGACTGCCGGGGGGAGGCGCAGCAGCAGGCTTCCAGAGAGATGGTCTCTTCCTCCTTCTGGTTTCCCACGAGAGGGGTCAGGACTTCAACGTCGTGTTTTAAAAGGGAGAGCTCCCGGGAAAGTTCAAGCACATACAGGCCGCCGCTTCCGGTGATGGTTCCCAGATACTGCGGGGTAACGAGGAAAATTTTCAAATCAGGCCCCCTTCGGGGATTTTTTCTGCTGAAGCACCTGCTTAAAGAAATTCAGGATCTTTATAACATCGTTCTTGCATGTATTTAACGTGATCTTGGCGTCATTGAATTTCTGGCGTTCGGTGAAATTACGGGAGTTGATCTTGTTTTCCGCTATGATGGATAATTTATATTCCAGGTCATTGAAACCCTTGACCACGATCTCAAGGGCGGTGGTCATGATCTCATTGGCCACCAGGTCCCGCAGATATATGATGCGTTCCTGGGGATTCAACTGGTTCAGGGCGGTTTTTGTTTCGTCGTCATATGGCCGGGCTTTCAGCTTGGCGTCGTCGAATCCTTTGATGAGGTCTTCGTACTTGGCCTTGGCGTTGTCGAACTCCTCGACAATGCTGTTCTTGATCAGGCGGGTGATCTCATCCAGAACAGCCTTATCGTCATAGTTCAGCCGTTCGTTGAAGATATTCGATTCGTAAATGTTCTTCAGGGCCATCTCCAGACGCGTTTTTACTTTTTCCTTCACTTCCAGGGCGTCATCGATGTTCTTGATCGTGATCCCGTCCGTGCTGGTGATGGGTTCGGCCGTCTGGGCATCGGGTTTCTTCGGTTCCGCGTTTGTCCCCGGGGCCGGGGGAGCGGCTTCGCCGTTAAAAACGACATTATATTTTTCCTGTAATACTTTTTTGCTCAACTCGCCCATCTTGGTTTTGAACAGCACTTCGGTCTTTCTGTCCGGAGCAATGTTGTCATCATATTTTTTTTTCATGTACGTGCCGTCAAGGACGCTCTTGATGATCCTGACGATCACGATCTTCTTATTCTCGATATCGTATCTGAGCTTGTATTCGTGGCCGTTCTTGTCTATGTAAATATTTTTCAGTTCGTCCGGCTTGATCTTGGATAATTTCAGGTCGTGGATATCATTGATGTGAACGACATTATCTTTTTCGTCCGCCATGGCATGCTCCTGTCAAAAGTTGAATATATAGGAGAGTCCTATTTTATAACTGCTGTAACTGGTCACCGGAATGCCCGCTTCCAGGGCAAGAGCGTTCTTGCCTGTAAAAGAGCCGGTCTTTATACCGATGATGAAATCACCCGGGTATTCCATTTCTTTATCGACCCACTCC
>JAQTRT010000216.1 GCA_028711675.1 bacterium
CTTACGTATCTTCGGATTCCTTGGAAGAGAGCGCAATCCAGTCCAATGTGACTTTCTTCCCTGCCCCTTCCACAACAATAACGATATTGAATGTCATCTTTCCTTTCCAGCCTGTGGCTTCCTTGATATTCCCTTCATGAACACCTTTTCCCTTGCCCCGGTCTATTACAACGAATGTTTTATCCCAGGATGATGTAGAGGCCAGTATTTTAAAATCACCGTTTTTTTCAACCTTATCCACTTTAACGCGGATAATATTAAATATATCCACATCCACATTAGATACAGTAAAAGCCGCTTTTCCCCATTTCTCGCTCCCTTTCTGGATGACATCCGCTGTCCCGGCCTTTTTGCCCGGCACGATCACGGCATTGTAGGAAGGATGGGCCTTATTATCATACCAGTTCTCGATCTTGTTAAAATCATCCCTCCATAAAGTAGTACCCAGCAGCCGGGACACGCTCATGAGGAACAGCACGAGAAGTCCTAAGAACATGAATCTTTTCATTTTGATACCTCCATTTTTTATTGTTCTGATCCCGGGATGATCATTTCTTCCCGGAAAATTCAAACAACGGATCACGGGCATTTTATTTCTGCATCACCTCCTTTTGAATAGTCTGTACATTATCTTTCCAGTCTGCCCGGCCAGTAAAAAGACAGAACCGCAACCGGGTTTCCTGGCCTGCGTCAAGTATAAGGTCAGGGGAGAGGAGTTCCATGGAAAAGAAATTAGGCCCTTGCCATACGCCGATCTCCTTCACCTTATCTTTTTCAAAAACCTGTCCCAGATATTCGTTATTCCTTTGATCAATGGCTACACACCAGTTCTCAACAGGTATAAAACTTGTCTTTTGCATGCTTTTAATGAACGGGATTTCCTTGATCCCGGCACCGCCGCCTTTTTTAACAGAGACCAGCACTGCGTCATACGGATCTGCCGATTCATCCGGCCCGGGCGCCAGGTCAGGATGGGTATTGTAAAAGAACGTGACCGGGCTTTTTGTCAGGTTCGTGAACTGATAATCGAACTGCACATAACATTTTTCCTTTTTCAGGCTGACCTCTTTCCGGATACTTAATTTCCCGTCAACGCTGCTGGAACTGAAGCTCACCCGGACCAGGTCAGGGCTTTTTTCCCTGATACGGTACTCCCAGGTGTTGTTCCATACATCTCCCGGCCAGCCGGACGGCCACCAGTCATTGAGACCACCGTATTCAGTCCAGTGTTTCCATTCACTCCCTGTTGTCCGTTCGACTCCCGGATAATCACAAAAAAGCTGGTTATTCCCCGTGAGCCGGTTGATCATCTTTAAAAGACGGCCGCCCAGGATCGGAGTCATCAGGAGCTCTACACGGCTGTTCCCCAGGATGACATCCTCAATACCATCATGGTTCACATCAGCCAATAAGATCCCCGGTTCATTATTAGCCATGCATTTAAATTTCTCTTTCACTTTCAGTTCCTGCATTTTTCCTTTGAGCCTGATTGTGAGCTCTCCTTCCCCTGCTTTCCCCGGAACAAGGAATATATCGTACTCGATAAAATTACTTTCCGAAAGGTCTATAGCTTGTCCCTGCACAGGACCGTTTATCCACCACGCGCCCGGCGCGTCCACATAAAGACGGGCCTTTTGGAACTCCTCAGGAAGGTCCCTGATCCGTAATTTCAGCCTGTTGGTCCTGTTCAGAAGAAGAAGGTTCACAGGGTCCAGATCGATCTGACAACCTGTCTCCTCAGATCCCAGTTTCAGGACAACCATGGTCTTATCCTTCTTATTCTGGGACAAGCTGTACACCACGGATGGAGCCTTATCCGTAAATTTTCCCGTGCATTGGAAAGGGGCGTTAGTCTTCCAGAACGATTGTTTTTTTACCAGGAACGCCAGGGAAGCAGGCCCTTTCACACCTTCCGGATATGAGCACTGCACTTTACCCTGGAAATCATTCCCGGAATGATTATAAACGGTCAGAGCTGCTTTTTTTTCCTCACCCTGACGAATGAGCATATTTTTACTTTCCAGGATAATATCAACCTTTTCCGACAGGGAATCCCACCCCATCACCTGTTTCAGCAGTTTGTCTTTTTCCAGGATACTGATCCTCGTGAAGAGAAGATCGTCTTTCTCCTGTTTTCCCCGGACCTGTACGGGAATACGGAAAACATATTTATTATTCCCTTCCAGAAGCGGTAGAGTATCGGATATGATCCTGTATCCCGGACCGGCTTCAGCCGCCGGATAAGATCCCAGAGGACTGACCTTAAACAGTTCCAGTCTGATCCTGGCCTTTTCCAGAGGCTGAAAAAGGGACAACTCCATATTCACCAGATAATCCTTTTCATTGGCCTGGAGAGAAGGCTGGATATCCATCCCTGTCTGGAGATTAGGCCGGTATGAGAGAGTATAATCCCGCTCATCCATGCCGTATTCAAGGTAAAGCCCCAGATGATCCTTGTCAAAGAAAAGAGGGACCTCCTGATCCCCGTACAGGGCTGAGATACTGCTGTTGAGCACCCAGGAAGAAGGACGGCGTATCCTCAGGAAACAGTTCTCCGCAGAGAGTTGTCGGACATGGATCTCTGCCCCTTTTTTGTTCATGACGATCACTCTTTCACCGGCCAGGCGAGTACCCTCAAAACGCGTGAACACACCAGCCAGCAGAGTTCCTTGCCGGTCAAAGGCCATGAAACCGTTCGGGGCTATGGCGTATCCTGCTACAATATAATCTTCATCCGAAAAATTGGCCAGGATGATGATATCCTCGAACTGGCTCATATATACTTTCCGGCTGATCTCCCTGTGGTCTGTCAGCTTTTTACCGAAACAGCGGGATGCAATCTCTTTCTGGACTACATCCGCCATACGGTAAGGTCCTTCCTGTTTCCGCCAGGCGCTGATCCACCGGCCGCAATTCATATTATGTCCGAATAAAAGGTTCCAGGATATCTTCTCCTTAGCATCAGCGAATACTTCATGAGCCAAGTTATGCTGATAAAAAGCCGTTTTCTCATGGGCTAGAAAAAGGGCCAGGGGAAAAATGGACCACGTGCCTGTGCCGAAACGCGTATTATAAATATCATCCGGCGGAAGCCCGCCTGCTGCGGACATGTTGCAGAACCCGCTCTCATACGGGATCAGCCTGTCAAAACCTTCTTCCGTAAAAAGAGGGATCCGTTTGGAGTTTCGTCTGGCGATATCAACAAGGCCCTGGGAATAAGCCACTGGATCAGGCATGTCGGGATTGATGGCATAAAGCCAGGTGCGCGCTCCCAGCTGATCCTCGAACAGGATATCAACAGGGACCTGTGCGCTAAATTCCTCCACGGTCCGGTCAATCCGTTTGATCACATTGGTATTGTAATTATCCATCACATAACCAATGGAACGGTTATACTCTTCCGTGATGAGCTTACCAGTTAAATCCCTGAGAACGGTCCTTTCCTTCCCCAGGCTGCTCAGAGTAGCTGATTCGTTCCACCAGGTCGGATTCGTGTAAGGCATGAGAATATGGCCGGACGCCCTGATAGCCTGGCACAGGTCTTTGAATTCGTCCAACGTACCGTACACTTCGTCAGGCGGAAGATAATCCGGGTAATTCCTGTCAAACCCGCCTTTCCAGTAAGTGACCAGATGCACAAGCGTGGGTGCGGAAAGTTCCGGAAGGAAACTCCTGATGGTGCCGAAATCTTTGTTGTTGGAAACTTCCATTTTCAGCAGAACGCTCCTTTTCAGCCTCTCAAATAAGGACGTTCCCAGTTTTTGCTCCAGGCCCGGGCTCTGGCTGATATTGTTCTCCCTCCCGTAATCCTCTATGACACCCTTTATATCAGGCGTAAAGTTCATCCGGAGAACGGGAAGCCGGGCCAGGCCCTTCTGTCTGACATACACCGCGAACTTATGCGTAAAATATCCTGCCCCCGCCTTTTCATTGTGATAACCGGTCTCCCACACAGCCGGCCGGAAGAGCTCTTTCCCGTCCTGAAGGCCGTACAGCGAGACCCGGCCCTCCTTCAGCCGGAGAGAGGCAAGGTCGCAGAAAAGATTGGGATATTTCTCCGACAACTGCCGCTTCTGAGAATAAAACTTCTTGTTTAAAGCCAGGCCCAGTTTAAAAGGAAAAAGAAAATAGTCCATATTCCTGAAATCAAAAAGCAGTGTATCGGGAAAAGTAAAATTAAGTATGTTCCGGTTGAAATTATTCCTGATATGCGCCTGAAAATCAATAGTATTCTCCAGGGAAGGCGTTACTTGTATTTCCACGCTCGACCCCGTCTCCTCATCCGAATATTTTAAGATAAGGCTTCCCTTCTCCTCCGCATGAGAGAAGGTCATATCCAGGCTGGAAACACTTGTGCCGTCATCAAGATCCATTCGCCATAAAGAAGCCTCCCGGCCGGAAAAAAGAAGCCGCTTCCCGCTCTTCCGTTCCATGACCCGCAGGAATGAACCGTTCCTGCTGTTCAGGATCACGTCCATTTCCTCATTCCTGAAGAGAAGCTCCTCTTTTCCCGGGAAGATCCGGAACAGGGAGCCCGGTGCGGTCTTTTGTCCGCTTTTTTTCTCCCACTGCCCGAACAATTCCCGCACACCGGCAAGAGCCTCGAACGGTTCTCTGCTTTTCCCATCGGATCCCTCCAGGCTCTTCCGGGTAAAGGGAAAACCTGTCCGGGAAACAGGGAGCGGCAGGGCTTCGACGCGCCTGTTCTTCAGGCTTACGGAATCGATATCCTTCCGCACAAGACCGTTCCTGGATTTAAACCGGATATGATCGAACTTCATGTACTGGTTGATGTTCCTCGAAACACCGGAACGTTCCACTACAACTCCCAGGGCTATCCGGCATCTCTGACGGCCTTGTAGTCCCAGCATCTCTTTCAAGTTGTACTCGAAAATACCGGTATGGCCGTTATTATTCTCCAGTTTCCTGTATCCGTCAGACAAATCCTTGTTGAAAATAACGAGGTACCAGCCTTCCGTGACCTCTTTCACGGATATTTCCAGTATAGGAAACTTGTCCAGATCGACATCCACGTCCCTGGAAACAAAGCCATAATTCTGCTGGTCAGAAGTACCCTGGATAATGCCTTTCCTGTCCTCAAAAAATATAGTGGCGCCGGTCAATGTCCCGTCCTCATATGTATCATCCCATCCCTCTAAAGTATCATGACCTGCAATAAGATGATCTGCTGCTGATAAATTCAGCAGCAGGGAGCATAATAAGATCATGCCGGGGACCTGTTTAATATACTTTTTAAAAATGTTAAAAAAATGACTGATTTCTCGTGTCATCATTATAATATTATACCCTTTTTCTATTTTTTGTCAAGTAAAATCTGCTAAAA
>JAQTRT010000217.1 GCA_028711675.1 bacterium
GGGCGTTTTTGAAGTATTGCGGTATAAAGTATAACCTGTGGCATTATTGATGTTATATCTCCGCCAGACCAGGTCTATCTGGTTTGTGTCGGATGCCGTGGAACTGACCCATACCGGAAGCACGGTTTGTTCCGCGGTATACGGGGAGATCTTAAAGGACGTATCGACGCCGCAGGCCTTCCAGTAGATCTGTTTGCCGTTCGCCCACGGTATTTTTGTGTCATAGTACGTGGCGCCGGACCTGACATTCCCGACCCTGGCCTGGCCTCTGGGATAATAGATATTAGTGCTGGCAGATGTGTACGATCCGCTGATGTTTGTCCCGAAACTGACATTATACCGCCTCAGGTTGATCGGTGTATGGTCATCGCCGCCTGTGGTCCATTGCAGTCTCCAGTACCCGCCGTTGTTCACGCATTGAAGGGAAACGGGAGAACCGGGAGCGGCATTATGCGTAGCCATGTCGTTCCGGTATATGCGGAACCGGGGCAGGCTGCCCGAATCGCGTCCTGTCATGGCGAGATCGAGATTGCCGTCATTGTCAAAGTCTCCGAATGCCATGGAACTGCCGGTGTATCCGTATTCCGTGGGAGGAGTAAAATTGTCGTCTCCTATGCCCCATCCCGAATCAGGTTCAACGGCGCTGTCGAAAGTACCGTTCCCGTTCCCGGAATAAAGATAGAACCTTTTTGCCGTTCCGTCATAACCTATCAGGGCCAGGTCCAGGTTTCCGTCCAGATCATAATCACCGGCTGCCAGGGACCCGCCGACAACCCCGAACGCGGCACCGGCGATGTCACTTGTACTGAAACTGTATCCACCCTGGTTCAGATTCATTCTGAACCGCAATACAGTGCTGATGGAGGAATGGCCTGTGACCGCGAAATCAATATCCCCGTCATTGTCAAAATCGCCTGTAGCAATGGAGAGCCTTTTATATCCCAGCGCCGGCGAGGTTGATGTGTCCACATCGACCGGCGTGTTGTTAAAGGTCCCGTCGCCGTTATTGCGGTATAATTGCAGTTTGAAAGTGTCGTAGCTCGGACCATTGGCCACGCCGTTGATTCCTCCCACGACAAGATCGTTATAGCCGTCATTATTGAAGTCGCCCCATGAGAGGCAGCCGTATTCCAGGTAGCCGTTTGCGCTGACATTCAGCTGAAGCAGGAAAGTACCGTTCCCCTGGTTTTGATAGACCCTCATGCTCCTTCCGCTGCTGATTCCGCTCCCGTCATCATCCCCGCAGACGGCAAAATCCATGTCGCCGTCATTATCGTAGTCATTCCATTCCACGTTGCCGTACCAGGTTCCCCATCCGGGAACAGGCTCCACGAAAGAGGTATCGAAAGTTCCGTTCCCCTGATTCTTGTAGATGCGGAGCCTGCAGACATCCACTGAGCCTGCTCCGGGAACAGACCCGTTGATGCAGAGGTCCAGGTCGCCGTCATTGTCATAATCCACAAGGTTGACGGAACCGGCGTAGAAGCCGTAAGTAAGTTCCTGGTTCATGGTAAAAGTGGCGGTGTCACGGTTATTGATCAGTACCCTGGTGCGTTCGGCCGGCGTGTCGATATCATTACCGGAGATCACGATATCCAGCCATCCGTCGTTGTTGATATCACCCCATGCCAGTGAACTCTGCTGGACCCGCCATGAATCAAAGTTCAGGCTTGTCCAGGGCTGGCTGAAGGAGCAAGTTAGAGAAAAAAGCAGTAAGATCAGGATAATAAAAAGACAGTTTATGATCTTTTTCATTAATTTATCCCTCTCTTTATAATAATAGAATAATAAAGAGATGTTAGTTCACTTTTCCGGTCCCTGGGTATATTATACCCGATTATGTTTAAAAATCAAGAAAATAAATAAAAAATGTATCAAGGAACCGGGATTGGGATGAATTCCTTCTCGCTCTCATCCCTGACAGATTCTCCTGGTTCTGGATGAACAGGGTATAATAAAAATATCGGCATTTTTTCTTATCTTTTTTTTCTTTTTTGCACGGTTTGTTTTTTTACAGGGTGGAATTCGTCCCAGCCTCTTCTTTTGACATATTCATCCCATACCCCGGCGCAGCGGCTGTTGTAGGAACATTTTTTACAGTTGGGGCCTTTTATCTGTTCCTGTTCCAATTCCCTGGCAAAGGATTTCATCCCTTTGTCTCTCGGATCCTTTAAAAGAAATAACTCGTTATAGGGACCGATATAATCCTCATACCCTTTCATGATACAGAAGGGAAGGCCGGTGATCTTGATATTAAATTCATTCTCCATCTCTCTTTTCCGCTGAACGGCGTCCCTGTTCTTTTTCATGACTGAAATGAACCTTTCCGCCAGTTCGGTGTAACGCGGTACGACCACGTCAAAATAATGAAGGGCACGGCCTTTAGGCATGATGGCGGATACATTGACGCCGTTCAGGCCTTTCAGGACCAGGCACATCTTTAAAAAGTCGTGAAGATCGGATATGTTGAATTTATTGTAGGTGTAGTGGATGAACCATTTGAAAGAATGGGAGGACCTGAGAACAGACAGGTTCCGGCAGGCCTGGTATGTCTGTTGAAAGCTGCCGGGCGTACGGGTCTGGGCGTCCTGGATGCTGGAGCGGCTGCCGTGGAAGGAGACACACAACTCGGTCACCCCGCTGCTGACTATCTTTTTAGCAAAATTGTAATAAGAGAGCATGCGGCCGTTTGTGAGAAGACGGATCTCCGTGTATCCCAGTTCCCGGGCTTTCCTGATAAAGTCGCTCAGGCTGGGATTAAGAGTTGGTTCGGGACCGCAGAAAAGGATACTGTCGGTTCTTTTTTTCCATTGTTTCAGAAGGCGGAAGATCCTGTCTGCCGGAGGAAGAGGGAGTTTCTCTTTTTCCCCGTCCACACAGAAAATGCAGTTATTGTTGCAGAGATAATTCCCGATGCCCAGGTTGATCGATTTTTTTCTGCTATACTTTTTCATGTTTTTTTATCCGCCTCCCGGACGGGTCTTTTTCCCGTTTCAGCCTGATGGGCTTGAATTCTCTGAAGCCGTTGATCTGTGTGTAATCCTTCCACGGCCCTTCGCAGTAAAGGTCGTAGATGCACTCCCGGCAGGTCTCCGGTTTGACCCTTAATTCGGCCTTCCTGAGATCGGCGATGTTGAACTCTTTTCGGCGGTCGATCCCTTCTTTGATGGTACCGGCCCCGTCCTTCAGCTCGCCGATATATTCCTGGAAATTCCTCATATTCCTCAGGATGCAGTAAGGGATGCCTTCCACGCTCAGGTTCAGTCTGAGTTTTTCGGATAAGAGAACCGATCTTTTTACGTACGGCAGGACCTCACGGTAGGCCGGTACCAGGATCTTGAAATGAGCGAAAGCCCTGCCTTCCGGTCTGATAAAATTGAACCTGAAATCCCTTACACCGAAATTCCTGAGATAAAAGAGAATGATCCGGGGAAGGGACTTGTAGTTCAATTTATTGATCACAAGGTTGATGAATATCTTCTCCCTGATCAAGCCTTTCTTTTTTAACGAGACCAGGTGGTTCAATCCCCTGATCTTTTCCCTGAAACTCCCTTTCACGGATGTTAAAAAATCTTCTGTTCTTTCCTCATGGGAATGGATGGAGAGATAAAACCTGATATAACCCGCTTCATTCAGTTCTTTCAGGAAAGTCAGGTCGGAATATTTCCGGCCGTTGCTGACCAGATCGATCCTTTTATATCCCAGCCGGGTGGCCAGCCGGACCAGGTCGATTATCTTCGGATAGACCGTTAATTCCCCGCCCAGGAATCCGATCACGTTATAGCCTTTTTTTCTGTATTCCTTTATTTCTTTTTTAATCTGGGAGAAAGGGATGAATTTTCGCGTTTCAAGCGGTTCCGCGTTCATGCAGAATTTACAGATATTATTGCACACGTTACCAAGATTGATCTGGAATTTTTTTTCGTTCATGGTTCCCGGACCGGTTTGAATTCTTCAGAGCCGAAGGTTTTAATGTAGTATTTCCAGGGCCCTTCGCATGATGCGTAATAGATACACTTCCTGCAGCTCTTTATTTTTATTCTGCCCCTCTCCCTGTTCCTGCGGGGGAGGAAGGACCGCGAAGAAAGGTCGATCTCCTGTTTTTCCTTTCCCAGACCGTCCTTAAATTCACCCACATACTCCTGGTATCCGTTTATTTCGGAGAGGACGCAGTAAGGGATCCCGTCCACATTGATGTTGATCCCGGACCTTTCAGCCGTCCGGATCGTTCTCCGCAGGTGAGGAAGGAGAGCCGCATACCGGAAATTTAAAAGTCCGGTATTGTGCAGAGCCCTTCCCAGGGGTCTGATACAGCGGAACCTGAAATCCCGGATGCCAAAGTTCCTGAAATAGAACAGGATGATCTGGGGGAGGGATCTGTAGTTCAGTTTATTTATGACCAGGTTTAAAAAGATCCTTTCCCTGATCAGGCCCGCTCTCTGCAGCCGGTGAAGATGATAAAGACCTTTTATCTTCTCCCGGAAACCCCCTTTTACGGAGGTCAGGTGGTCCTCCAGGTGCTCCTGATGGCTGTGGACGGAAAAATAAAACCTGATGTTCCCGGCATTCACGATCCTTGTCAGGAACCCGATATCGGAATATCGCCGGCCGTTACTGACCAGGTTGATCCTTTTGTATCCCAGGGACGAGGCATATCCGATCATATCCTCAAGCCGGGGATAAACCGTCACTTCACCGCCGAAGAAACCCACCACATTATAATTTTTTTTTGCATATTCCTTTAATGTCCTCTTGATCGAGGAAGGGGGTATGAATTTCCTGTCCTTCAGCGGTTCATCGTCGATGCAGAATTTACAGAGATTATTGCATACTTTCCCGATATAGATCTGTATTTCTTTTTCCATAATCAAGGATATGTTCGATTCCTGGACCCTGTCCTGGTTCGCCAGGGCAGCTGCTCCCAGGCAGCGGAATGATACCGGTCTTATTCCCCGCCTGGATCCATATTAAATGATATTTTTTTAATTTCAATATAATTCCGGTCCTTCCTTGTTTCCGGGCTGTTGACAACTCTTTTAATTATTATAAGATAGAAGAATGGGCAGCGGCCGAAGGACAGCTTTTATTATTTTTAGCACTCTCGATAAAAAATATCACTTGCTCCTGGATCATCTGGAGACCAATCTGGATTCAAATCTCTGGTCCGGATTTTTAATGAAAAAAGGGGTTCCCGGCGATATTCTGCTCTTCCTCTTCTTTGATGATGAACAACGGGAGCAAAAAAACCTGGCACGTCTGATCGCTCACTGCCGGAAAGAAGATTACAGCTTCA
>JAQTRT010000218.1 GCA_028711675.1 bacterium
ACGCTCTTCCGATCTATCTCCTTCACGTCTTCTTCGATCAGGTTCAGCAGAATGTCGATGTCATGTATCATGAGGTCAAGGACCACGCCCACGTCAGAGACGCGGGGATCATAAGGCCCCATGCGTTTGGCTTCCAGATAGATCGGGCTGTTCACGATGTTCTTCAGCTGCTGGACAGCGCCGTTGAAACGTTCCACATGGCCCACCTGGATGATGAGATGATGCTTCTCCGCGATCCGGGTAAGGTCCCGGGCTTCCTCCAGGTTTGTGGTCATGGGCTTTTCCAGGAGGATATGTTTTCCCTGTTCCAGGCATTGCTTGGCGATCTTGTAATGGGTACTGGTGGGCGTGGCAATAAAGAGGGCATCGCATTTATCAATGAGCTTTTCACAGGATTCAAAGCCTGATACGCCGAATTTATAGCTCAAATCATAGAGCTTTTCCTTGTTCATGTCCGAGATGCCGATCACCTGGACTTCAGGGAGGTCGGTCAGGATATTGAGGTGGTACTGGCCCATCCGGCCGACTCCGATGATACCTGCTTTCATTTTTTTCATTTATATCCTCGTTAGCTTTTTATTCCACGGATTTTAACGTTATTATGGACAAAAAGATAAATTACTTGCTGTAATTTTAAAATCAAGGTTTTTATTTCAGCCCGGATGATTAGGCAGGAATGCTTTTTTGTCAGGGCAAAGGTATTGTGGAATATAAAGGATAATAGCAGCTTTGTACGGAGATTTCCTTGACAAATAATGAAAAAAAAGTATAATATACTTCATAGAGCCTGTAATATGGACCAATGCTGAAAATACCAAGGGGCAGTTTTCCCTTTTTAAATATAAATTTCAGGGACAGAGGAAAAAATATCATTGAAGAAGAAAACATTTTCGCTATAATAAAATGTTATCTATAAATACCAAATCCATCTTTATTCTCCTGTTTATTGCGCTGGATCCCGCGGGACTGTCGGCCCAGCTCAAGACTAACGCTGCCTGGCCCATGTTCAGGCAGAACCTGAGGCATACGGGCCAGACCAACCGGAATGTGCTGGGGAACCAGAGTGCTCCGGTTGCGATTTGGACATTCGCAGCAGGGGGTGATTTTTATTCCTCGCCTGTGGTGGATGCTGATGGAACGGTCTATGTGGGGGCCAGGGATGATACGTTGTATGCCATCACCAATGGAAAGATAAAGTGGTCCTTTTCCGTGAATAATGATTTTGATTCCTCACCATCCATCGGCCCTGACAAAACTATTTATATCGGTAATGATAATTATAATCTGTACGCGGTTACGAACGGCCTCCTGAAATGGTCAGTGTCTTATGTGGGGGGTGAATCTTCACCGAGTATCGGTTCGAACCAGACCATTTATATCGGGAGTGAGAACTATACCCGGTTATACGCTGTCACTAACGGCCAGGTCAAGTGGTATTTTCCGGCCGGCAGCAGTTTTGTTTCATCGCCGGCCATTGATGTGAACAACGTAGTGTATGCCGGATGCCGGGATGACAATCTTTATGCCATTACCAACGGCGCGGTCAAATGGTCCTTTAATGCCGGGAGTTACTTCGATTCCTCTCCTGCCATCGGTCCGGACGGGACGGTTTACGTGGGATGCCAGAATAATTATATTTATGCCGTGACCAATGGCGCGGTCAAATGGTCCTATCTCACGTTAGGCAGCGTGCGTTCGTCACCTGCCATTGGCCCGGATAATACCGTGTACGCGGGAAGCGACGATAGCCGTTTCTACGCCATCACGAACGGGAATCTGAAATGGATGTTCACGGGAGGCTGGATGTTCCGTTCCTCTCCGGCCATTGGCTCGGACGGGACCGTTTATGTCGGATGCTATGATTTTTACTTATATGCCATTACCAACGGCGTGGCGAAGTGGTCGTACCGCACAGATGATTATATCGATTCTTCGCCTGCCATTGGTCCTGACGGCACGGTCTATATCAGTTCCGGGAACAAGCTTTACGCGGTCCGGAACAATGAGAGGCCCTGGCTGTCCTGGAGCAGTAATACGGGTTACAGAGCGGACGCTGTGCAGCTCAATACGAACCTGGGCGGTTCCTATTTCCGGTTTGAGATAAAGTACAGGGACAGGAACAGGGACAAACCCGGTACATCCCAGGTCTGGATCGACGTGAATGACAACAGTATCTATGAAGAGGAAGAGAAATTTCCCATGACATGGAATTCCGGTTCTTCCCCGACCAACGGCATGGTGTATACCAATCTGACCAGACTTTATTACAGCGGCGACGGATATCTGAATTACCGGTTCTTTTTTGAGGACAGGTACGGTATGGACTGTCTCACGAATTACGCGGTCTCCAATCATATTGTGCGGGTGACAAACAAGGGATATACGCCGGTTCTGGATTGGACCGGTGAAGCGGGATATATGAATGACGGGGTTAATCCCAATACCAATTCCGGTGCCGGTGTGTTCGTTTTCCGTGTCCGTTACTCGAACCTGAACAATATTGCGCCCGGCGTGTACCAGGTCTGGATCGACGAGAACGACGACGGCCAGTATCTGGAAACAGAGAAGCATGATATGCCGGCTGTGAACAGCGGTGACGTGAATTACACGGACGGCAAGGATTACACGTACACCAATCTGATGGGATTCGTGGGAGACGGAATCTATAATTACCGGTTCCATTTTGCGGATACGGTCTCCCTCTGCACGGGCGCGCCCATGAGCAACCATATTTTCGTCGTGCTCAGGACCAATGTTTATTATGTGAAAACGAACGGTGATAACAGCCTTCCCGGCACATCCATTGACCTGGCCTGGAGGACCATCCAGAAAGCCGCGTCCACGCTCCAGCCCAATGATAGGGTCTATATCCTGGCCGGAACCTACACTGAGAACGTTACGAACAAGATCTCCGGCACTGCCGGTTCCAATATCCTTTTCTCCGCTTATACCAACGGCGTCAGGATTTACCGCGCTCCCGGTACAGCGGAGAACGCCTGGTTCATCAATGGCGTAAATTATATCAAGGTCGTCAATGTCTATTTTACGAACAATCCCACGGACGGGACCGGGTATGGCCGGGGAATTCTGTTTAATTCCACAGGTTCTATTATTTCCAATGTTGAGATATATCGTTTCCAGAATGGAATGGGCTTGAACGGTAATTCCTTAAAGATTAAAAAAAGCAGAGTGAGGAACAATGGTTACGGCTGGGTCGAACTGTCAAGTCTGAATTCATGCCTGTTCCAGAGTAATGCTATTATTAATAATAATTCGGGAGGAGTCTCCCATTCAGGCGGGAGCTGCTGGGACTGTATCAATGCCAACGTGTATAACGGGAATGATGTAAGTCATAACGGGGGCCACGGATTCTGGTTTGATTTTCACGGGGTCGGAAACCGGTATCTGAACAATACCATACATTCGAACAATGGATGCGGTATCAGGCCAAGGGATGGTGAGAGCACCGTGATCAGTAATAACAGCTTTATTGGTAATTCAGGTGGCGGGATAGGAGTCTGCAATTGGAATGAGACTTATATTTATATTTACCGAAATTATTTTTATAACAACGGCAATAGTGCCATAGCCAATCAGTTCCCCGGTTCGTATGTAGCCCAGATTTGTTACAATAGAATAGACAGGCATACCAGTTACGGTATCCATACCGGGTGCCTTCAGAACAATTCGGTCATCCAGAGTAATATTATACGGGGTTGTAATTATGGAATTTATGGTTCATCTTCATCCGTTATCATCCGGTCCAATATCGTTTACAGTAATAACACGGCCGGAATCTATCTGGATTCTTCACTCAATAAAATAATCACCAATCATATATACAGGAATCGTACCGGTATCTATTTTGCCGGCTGTCAGCAGAATTATCTTGCTCATAATATGATCTTTTCCAATACCATGAACGGTATCTATCTGCAGAATAATTCCTTTTCCAATTTTATCTGCACCAATCATATATCCGGCAGGAACCAGTCGAACGGTATCTGCGACAGCGGCAAGGCCAATGTCATAAAAGCCAATCATATTTTTCAGAACAGGACGAACGGTATTGTCTGCGTGTTTGCCACGAACAGTTATATCATGAATAACCTGATCAGGTCCCATCCCGCGGGTATCCGATACCAGAATTCATCTTCCTCGGTCCTTTTAAACACCATCACCAATAATAATCTGGGAGTGCTTTTTCTTAATGGCGGGTTCAAAGATTTTTCCAGGAATAACCTGGCCTGGAACCGGATATGTTCCTTTTCCAATGCGTCAGGTGCGGCTGTAAGGATCACCAATAACTGGTGGGGGAGCACGCTGGCCACGAACATCAGGAGAAATATCTTTGGCATGACCGGGTATTCCAATTTTACGCCTTACAGGCTGTTCGGCGCTTTTGACATTACTGCAGGCGCGGATACGGATCCGCCTGACAGGATCACAGGGCTTATGTCCCTGGTAAGCATTGAGACCGTGAAGCTTTCCTGGAACAGGAGCACGAACAGCGATTTTCAGCATTACAGCATCTACAGGTCGCGCAGGCCCGGTACCACCAACTTATCGAGAAGCCTGGCCTGGACCAATATCTCTGACGTGATGGCTACCAATTGTTTTGACTTTCCCGGGAACGGGATGTGGTATTATACAATTACGGCCCTGGATAAAAAGTACCAGTATACCAATGAATGCTGGTACAGCAGAATGACCAATGCCCGGGTGTATATAACCACTGTCATTACAGTCAGTAAATCCATCTCCAATATCAGGCTGAACAGCCAGCCCAGTGTTTCTATCCCGGGTTCAACTATTACGTACAAGATCACTTACTCAAACAGGGGAAGTTGGAACGGTGACAGTGTGGTTGTGTATGACAGGATATCACAGTATGTTACTTTTTATACGGAGGGAATACATTCGGCTTCAGGCTGGGGCTTTGAACATTCCACAGATTCCTCGCCTGACCAGGGGTATGATTCCGCTGACTATATACCGGGTTATCCCCCGGATAAGAACAGGATCAAATGGATCCGCTGGAAAAAGGAGACTTTGTTCGTGAACGAGGATGGAGTGTCATTGATCTATCGGACGATTATTAAATAATCACGGTTTGTTTAATCAGAGGGATTTAAAAATTTTATTGATCTTCTGACCTGCCCCCCCCCCCAAAAAAAACTGGTCCACTTTTTAAGTTAGAAATATAAGATAAACAGCTATATTTCTAGCACAGGAGGACCAAATTATGGCACGGAAAAAATTTACCCCGGAACAGATCATTCACA
>JAQTRT010000219.1 GCA_028711675.1 bacterium
TGCTCTTCCGATCTCTGCGAGGACCTGCTCACCGAGAACCTGGGCATCGAATACGGTTTTTTCAGGGGCCTTATCACGCTCCGTTCCGGGATCAGTCTTTATAACCTGGGTGCTGAAGGGTATCAGTTCAGCGCAGGCCTCTCCCTGAACACGAGGCTGTTAAAAAAAATGTTCCGTGTCGATTACGCGTTCGGGATCAACGGTATCAAGACCGGGGCCGGTGTCCATCACCTGGCTCTCGTATTTTCGTTATAGGAGCAAAGTATGTTATTATTGTTAATAAAAAAAATAAAGATATTGCCGGCCCTTATCCTTCTTCTGATGTTCTCTTCATCCCTCCGGGCCACTATCCTTTATAATTTTGAGACCGTCAATTCGAACAGCGCATGGGAGAAGGATTGGGGATTCGCGGCCAATCCTGTCTGGAGTTCAACATATTCCTACAAAGGGAACGGGTCCGTAAAATATACCAATACCATGATCCATGACTGGAACGGCGCAGGCAAGCGTTACCATGGCGACCCGGGACTTAATTTATCGCGTTACAGCAATCTTTCCATGTGGATACGGACACCGGATACCATCATCAACGGCACGACCTACATGGTGTTCCAGGTTTTCACACGTTCAGGAGGCGCGGCGCACAGCTGGACCAACAGCTGGGGCCCGGAGCTCCAGGGTTTCCTTACTCCCGGCACCTGGTATCATGTGACCATGGCCATTACCAATATCAAATATCCCGACAACGTGAATGATATTGCCTTCCAGGTGAAGAATTTCAATACCACTAATTTCAGCGAAGTTTATATGGACCTTGTGGAAGCGTTCGGCACCAACAGCGTTCCGGAAAACATCACATGCTTTACCGCGCGTTCCACAGGCGCCAGCATCAACCTCACCTGGAAGACGCCGTATAACAGCGATCTTTTTGGTACCATGGTGCGTTACAGAACCAACGGGTTCCCTTCCAGCAGGACCAACGGCCTTCTGCTGTTCGTAAAGAACGGATTACCGGGAACCGTGTACTATACCAACCACACTGGCTTAATATCCGGAACCACTTATTATTATTCCGCTTTCAGCGTTAATGTATACAGCAATTATTCCCTGACGAACAGTTCCTCAAAAGCTTCGGCCTTGTACCTCTCCATGAACACGAATGTTCCGTACGGTGTAAGGAGATTCCTCAGGGCCAGCCAGGAGATCATCCGGTACGGTTCCGCGAATACCGTAGCCTATAATGCCATGAGCCTGTTCTGGGACCCGCCCGCTGTTAACCTGAGCTTTGTTGATTACGTGCTTTACCGGGCCACAGAACCGCTCAGTACCGCGAATATCGCTGACGGGAGCGCGGCCAACCTGACCGCCATCCCCATTTCCGACGGTTATGTCACATCTTATGTGGACACGAGCGTCCCCTCTTTTTCCACGCGGTATTATTATGCCCTGCATTCGGATTACGGCTCAGCCCTCAAGACCCTGTCCCGGAACATCGCCAGCCTGGTCTACATACCAGAGGATTATCACGGATGGGTCTATAAAAAAGTGACGCCTGCTTACGTCTGGAAGGAAGCGGAAAGTTACTCGGTCAAGAACGGCATTTCGGAAGCGTATTACTCCACGGCGTCCGGCGGCGTGCTCATGGAGAATTTCGAGGATGAGAGCACAGGCGCGTACATCGAGTATTCCGTCACTGTGCCTGAGGATATGGTCAACGCGTATTTCTACCTGAGGAATTCGGTGGTAAATTACCAGGCTTATCTCAATGTTTACGTGGACGGCAATAAGAAGATCAGCAGCTGGCCCGTGAACCCGGTCGGCACGGACTGGTACGCCTTTAATTTCCAGAATATTCTGCTGGGCGACGGCAGCCTGAGTAAAGGGACCCATACCGTCAAGATCACGCGCACCGGGTATGCGGTCAACCTTGACGGGTTCTTTATTTATGACAACCTGTACAATACTTTTGAGCCGGACAATACCCTGTACAGCGGGTCTGTGGCCATGCCCCCTGATGTGGAGATCAAGGTGCGGAATATCGCCCTGGATTATAATGCCAAAAGCAAGGTCATGACTGATCCGTATTATTCAAAGGCCGCGCATAATCCCGGCATCAAAGATCCCCAGGCCCTGACAGCTTATGATATTTCCCTGGAGGGTAAGCCGGGTATCCTGTTCAATAAACTGCTTAATTTTACCATGGATTATACGGAATCAGATATGCCTGCCGGGGTCAGGGAAGATGACCTTCAGATCTTTTACTGGGACGGAGAAGACTGGCACAAGGTGGGAGGCGACCTGGACAAGGACGGAAACCTTATCAATGCGCAGATCAACCATTTCGGCCTGTATGCTGTCTATGCGGCCAATTCCCTGGATACGGATTTCAAATGGTCCTACAACCCGTTCCTGCCTAATGGCAGCGGAAATTACCAGAAGAGCACCATGAGCTTTTATCTTGAAAAAAGCTCTTTTGTCAGGGTCAGGATATTCAATCTTTCAGGACGACTGATGAGGACCCTGCTCGAACAGCAGCTTCAGGCCGGGCCCGTGAGCGTGGAGTGGGATGCCAGGGACAGTAACAATAAGAACGTACCTATCGGCGTCTACGTGTATCAGGTGGAAGGTGCGGGTGATAAAGTGCATACCGGCACCATTACGATCCTGAGATAAAATAAGAGAGAAAGGAGCGGTATGACATGAAAAGATTTATATATATCCTTTTCCTGATCCTGTCCCCTGTGCTGGTCTTTGGCGCTGTTGTCCCGGTTTCTGTCGGGTTCAATAAAGAGGGAAAACCGTTCATCCAGAGGGAGAATAAGAATTTCATCGCCTGCGGCGTCACCTATCACATGATGGAACACATCAATACATGGGAGGCGGACCTGAAGGCTATGAAAGAACTTTCCCTTAATACCATCAGGATCGATTTCGGCTGGCAGGATATAGAAAAAAAGGATAACGTGTTCGATTTCACGCGACTGGATAAATTTATTTCCCTGGCCCAGTCCCAAGGATTTGTACTGGTGATCTCCCTGGCCCCGAATTCCATGAAAAGCTGGCTCCCGGAATGGATGATCTCCGGCCCCCTGGCCAAAGAATCCTGGCATCTGATGGACCAGAAGAGCCAGGTCGTACCCGGCGGCTGGTGGAACATCCCTTCACCCGGCAATGATGTTTATATCAAATATTATAAACGGTACCAGGCTGCTTTGATCAGCCATATCAGGGCTAATTCCTGCATCCTCGGGTATTTGCTTTACAATGAACCGCATTTCCCGGGCGGCAAGGAGGACCCGTGGTGCGATTATAATCCCAATACGATAAAGAAATTCCAGACATGGCTGGCAGGAAATTACAATAATAATATCAAGGCCCTGAACAAGGCCTGGCAGACGTCTTATCAAAAGTTCGCGGAGATCGTGCCTATAAACCGTATCCCTGAAGAGTGGCAGGAACTGGCTGTGGAGGAGAGAAAACAGTTCAATGACTGGAGACGGTTCAGCAGCAGGCTGTGGGCCGGTTTCATGAATTCCCTGATCGCGAACGCCAAGCAGGCTGATCCGGACCATGTGGTCATGGTAACGGAAATGCCGTGGTGGTTCTGGGGCGAAGGACCGAAAGCCGGCGTGGCCCCTGAAATTTTTGAGAAAGCGGATATCATCGGCATTGATATTTACCCGGGCCCGGACCCTGCCGACCAGGATGTCCCTGCTGCCGCGGTCAATATGCTGATGACCCTGTTCAAGAACAAGAAACCGGTCTGGCTTTCCGAGATTAACGAAAAAGCAGGCGATCCGAAACCGGAGTATTTATCGTACAACATCAGAAGTTCGTTCGAACAGGGAGCCACAGGAGCGCTCTTCTTTGAATGGTCGGACAAGAACGAGAGGATGGACGGCGGTGCTTACGGTTTAATGAAGGATGCCGCTGCAAGAAATCCCGAGTTCAGCTATTTTAAGGCCATCGTAAAGGAATTGAATAAAAAAAAGAATGAGTACCTGAGTTCCGGCCTTGCAGAGCCGGATGTTCAGGTCGTCTGGTCAGAGGATAACATGTTCCAGACTTATAATGATATTGACCATGCTTACCTGGTCCGGGGCGCTTTCAGTATGCTCGGTAAACATAATGTAAGCCTGAAAGTGATAAGGGAAGAGGACCTGGCAGCCGGTAATTTTTCCGGCAGCCTGCCTGTTCTCCTTCCTTCCATGCTCCTGCTCAAGACCGGAACATATGAGAAGCTGGTCGCGTATGTGCGCCAGGGCGGTTCCCTTTTCTGCGATACCCGGTTCGGCGAGTGGCAGGAGGACGCTTCATCCGTGATCAGTGAAAAAGGCACGCCGCGGAATTTCCCTGAACTTGGCCTGAAGATCGTTTCAGGTACAAAAGATACTGAATCACAGGTTATCCGTATCCAAAAGGATTTTTACGGCCTGTCCGCGGATGATAAGGACCTTCAGGCAGACGGCTTCAAGGAAGTATTGGCCGGTTCGACCGGAGCACTGGTCGTGGGGACCTGGAACAGTTCTTCAGACCCTGCCATGATCGCCCTGCCCAAGGTCAATAAGGGCAAAGTGTTTTATTCAGGCACAAGGATCATTGACGGCTCTCTCTGGAACCTGGACCGGAGAGCTCTGGACCTTCATTCAAGAACGCTCCTTGGCTTTTTAAAATGGTCAGGCAGGAATATCCAGGCTGCTCCTGTCAAAGAGGAGAAAGATCCTTCTATAGATAAGGAGCCTGGACCGGCCGCCCCGGACGACGAAGCTCCGGTCATTAATACAGAACAGTACAGTTTCATGAGACTCTCATATAACCAGGATTTCATCTCTTTCCCGGCCAATTACGGGAGCGGGACAGGCTATGACCTGCCGGGAGAGGAAATGCCCGGATTCGACGTTGTGTTCAGCTGTTTGAAACATGACACGGATTTCATCCTGATAGGCGCCAGTGACCAGAACAACACCATGGAATGCCGCGGCCAGAAAATAACGGTTAACAGCAGCAAGTATATAAGGGTCCATATCCTCGGGTGTACGCATAACAAGGCGGAAGAGGCAGAGCTGGTCTTAAAGTACAGGAATCCCAGGAAGACCGTTATCCTTCCTTTTTACATTGAGGACTGGTGGGGCGGCTGCAACAAGGATAAGCCGGAAGAGCACTGCGCCGTCTCCTTTTCCCACCATAATGAGAAGGAGGGAGCCAGGTATCCTGAGGTCCATCTTATCCACAAGACCATTGACCTGGA
>JAQTRT010000220.1 GCA_028711675.1 bacterium
GCCTCCGTACGGCGGAAGGAAACACCCCCACCAGGAATTCATCAAGATCAATACGCAGAACATCCTCTTTATCATGGGAGGAGCCTTCATCGGCCTGGAGGAGATCACACTGAAAAGGATTGGACGGAAGCAGATCGGCTTTAAAATGACGGATAAAGAGCTGATCAAGGATGAAACGGCCAAGAGCGAGATACTGCGGAAGGTCATCCCTGATGATCTCATTAAATACGGTCTTATCCCGGAATTTGTGGGTCGTGTACCTGTTTATGCCGTATGCAACGCCCTGACCATGCCGGACCTTAAACGGATCCTGACAGAACCGAAGAACGCTCTGATCAAGCAGTATGAAAAAATGTTGGAAATGGAGGGGATAAAGCTGAAATTTACCGATACTGCTATTGAGGCCATCACACAGCAGGCTTTTAAGCAGAAAACAGGTGCAAGAGGGCTCAGATCCATCCTGGAAAGGATCATGCTCGATATTATGTATGAAATACCCTCTATGACCAATGTTTCCGAGTGTATCGTGGATGAAGATGTCGTTCTACAAGAACAAAAGCCCAAGCTGATCTATAATGAGGCCTTTGAGGAGAATCAAAAATCAGCATGAAGATCTTAGGCATCCCTAAAAAGAACGAGAAAAAAGAGAAAGAGCCGATTACCTCCTTCAAAGAATCTTATCCTATCATTCCCCTGAAGAATCTTGTGGTATTCCCGACCATGACCTATCCTTTTATGGTAGGCCGGAAAATATCCATCAACGCCGTTGAAGTAGCCATGAAAACGGATAAAAAGGTCTTCCTGGTCATGCAGAAAAAATCCGAGATCGAGCATCCCAAACAGGCGGACCTCCATAAAGTAGGGACCATCTGCGAGATCCTCCAGATTCTGAAGATACCGGACGGGACCATCAAGGTCCTTGTGGAAGGCCTGAAACGGGCCAAGGTCAAGGATATATTCAAGGAAGAAGAGTATTATAAATCGAACGTCGAGATACTCGATCCTTCCGTAGAACAGGATAAAAAACTGGAACTGGAAGGACAGGTCCGGCACGTAAAGCAGTTATTCGAAGACTATGTCAAGTACAATAAAAGGGTCCCGCCGGAGAGCATGATCACCATCATGAGCACGGATGACCCGGGCACCATATCCGACCTTATCATTTCCCAGCTTTCCTCCAAACCCGACGACAAACAAAAGATCCTGGAACAGATGGACCTTATCAAGCGTTTCAAGGATCTGGCTATTTTTATCTCCAATGAGATAGAGATATCCAAAGTGGAAAAAGAGGTACAGGAAAAGGTCCGCAAACAGCTGGAAAAAACACAGAAGGAATATTACCTCCAGGAACAGATGAAAGTCATCAAGAAGGAACTGGGTGATAAAGGCGATTACCTGGATGAGATCGAAGAATTGAAAGAAAAAATAAAGAAAGCCAAGCTCCCCAAGGAAACTCTTGAGAAATGCGAGAAAGAGCTGAGCCGGCTGGAAAAAATGCCGCCCCTTTCCGCTGAATCCTCTGTGATCCGGACCTATATCGACTGGCTGCTGGACCTGCCCTGGTCCGAAAAATCAACCGATAAAGTGGATATCAAGGAATCTAAAAGGATCCTGGACGAGGACCATTACGGCCTGAAAAAGATCAAGGAGAGGATACTGGAATATATTGCCGTACGGAAACTGGCCAAGAAAGCCAAAGGCCAGATCCTCTGCTTTGTGGGACCTCCCGGTGTCGGCAAGACATCACTGGCCCGTTCCATTGCCCGGAGCCTCGGCCGGAACTTCGTCCGTATCTCCCTGGGAGGCGTTCGCGATGAGGCCGAGATCCGCGGTCACCGCAGGACCTATGTGGGCGCCCTGCCGGGCCGCATCGTCCAGGGGATGAAAAAAGCAAAATACAAGAATCCTGTCTTCCTCCTGGATGAGGTGGATAAGATGTCCACGGATTTCCGCGGCGACCCTTCAGCCGCGCTGCTGGAAGTACTGGACCCTGAACAGAATAATTCTTTCTCCGACCATTACATAGAGCTCCCTTATGACCTCTCTGATGTTTTTTTTATTACAACGGCCAATACCATTGATCCCATTCCACGGGCCCTGCTGGACAGGATGGAGCTTATCTCCATACCCGGTTATACGGAAGACGAGAAGGTCCATATCGCCGAGCAGTTCCTTGTAAAAAAACAGCTGGATGAGAACGGATTGACCGCGGATAACATGGAATTAGGGCATCAGAGCCTTTACGCCATCATACGCTCCTATACACGGGAAGCCGGTGTGCGTGAACTGGAAAGAACGATCGCGTCGATCTGCAGAAAAGTGGCCAGGGATATCGTAGAGAATGAAACGAAAAAATGCACAATTATCAAAGCCGTTTCCCTGAAAAAATATCTCGGCCCTGAAAAGTTCAGGTTCGGTGAAGCCGAGAAGAAGGATGAGATCGGCGTTGCTACCGGATTGGCCTGGACCGAAGCCGGCGGAGACATCATTTCCGTCGAGGTTTCCATTGTCCCCGGTTCGGGAAAACTGATCCTGACGGGAAAACTGGGGGAGGTATTCCAGGAATCGGCGCAAGCCGCCCTTTCTTTTGCACGTTCGAGAGCCAAACAGTATAATCTGCCGCTTGAATTTTATAAAAAGAACGACATCCATATTCATGTACCCGAAGGCGCTGTGCCGAAAGACGGACCCTCAGCCGGTATCACACTGGCTTCCGCACTTATCTCAGCCCTGTCCCGTATTCCCATCCGGAAGGACGTGGCCATGACCGGCGAGATAACACTGCGCGGAAAGGTCCTGCCTATCGGCGGAGTGAAAGAGAAAGTGCTTTCAGCCCATAGAGCTGACATCAATAATGTGATCCTGCCTGTGGAAAATAAAAAGGATTTTGAAGATATACCTCAGCAGGTCCAGAGCAGGATCAAATTCCATTTTGTCGAAACCATGGATGAGGTCCTGAAGATCTGCCTGTCCCATAAAAAAACAAAAAGGACCGCGTCCAACCGGCCGGACGAACCCAGCTCCAGGGCCCAGGTCCATAAAAAGGCCGGAATGGCCAGAAAGGATACGGCAGATTATAAATCGGATGAAATTCAACCTTCGCTATAAAATCATTATCATCCTGTTCCTTTTCTGCTCCTGTGAGAATAAGATCACGGCACCGGAAAGAGTGATCGTCCCGCCCGTGGGGATAGACGTAACGGGTTATGACAAAGGCATAACGGTCAAATTCTACGGGAAGAACGTGGAAGAAGGTTTCAAAGGGTATAATGTTTATATCTCGAAAACTCCGGGCATCGACCGGACAAGCCTCTCTCCGGTCCCCAATGCTTATAATTCCACACCCACACTGATGTACGGTTACGGGGCGTGTTATCCTGATGCTTCAGAAAAATCTTACATAACACTTTATCAGACATCGGTTCATGGTGCTATCAGCAACCATCAGTTATACTATGTGGCTGTCTCGGCCTATGCCGTGATCGGCAACGGAAAATACGAGAGTCCTTTGAGCGAAGAGAAGGGCATCATCATCCAGTCCGTAGATTCCAACACATTATATAACAACGCTATTTCCGGAAAAAGCAATGACGGGATACTCTTCCCGGGGAGCGGGACCGGCCAGGTGAAGAACGCGCCGGATACAGTCACCAATAACTGGGGAGGAGACCTCTTTTTTAAACTAAGGAGTCTGAACGGGTCCATCCTTCCCGTACTTTCTGTGGAATCATGCGGGACAGGCATACAGGACATGGGATATTATCCGAGCCTGGATGATGTCAGTTATGTCCCGGCTGCAGGTTATATTACCGGTGATTCTATCCTGGTCCAGGAGAATCATGTTTATATCCTGTACAAGAACGGTACCTGTATCAAGATATATATCCGGGATATTCTGGGCAGCGCCACAAGCCTGAACTCCGATGTAGCCGTTAATATGAAATTTGCATATTGAAAAGATTTACCGGCAGGATTTACAGGATTAAAAATATTCAACCATTTTAATCCTGTTTATTTATAATTCTGTTATCCTGTTTTTTGTAATCCTGTCTATTCTTTCTTTTTTTATTTTTCTGTTGTAATAATTTTTTATTATACTATTTTTAATGTTATGAATTCAATAAAGGGAGAAAAAATATGATCATATTCCTGATCGTGCTCGCCATCCTGGCATTCTGGTTCATAGCCATTTATAACGGTTTTATCAGGCTGAGGAACCGGGCAGATGAAGCCTGGAGCGGTATCGATGTCCAGCTGAAACGGCGTTATGACCTGATACCCAATGTTGTTGAGACCGTGAAAGGCTACGCCAAACATGAGCAGGGGACCTTTCAAAAAGTAGTCCAGGCCAGAGCCCAGGCCATCAATGCCTCGGGCGTGAAAGCCCAGGCTGAAGCAGAGAATATGCTGACCGGCGCGCTCAAGTCCCTTTTTGCCGTTGCGGAAGCTTATCCTGACCTGAAAGCGAATCAGAATTTCATGGAACTGCAGAAGACCCTGGCCGAACTGGAAGAGCAGATCCAGATGTCCAGAAGATATTATAACGGCGTGGTCCGGGATTATAACATCCAGTGCGAAGCTTTCCCTTCGGCTCTCATCGCCAGTATGTTCGCGTTTAAAAAACGGGATTTCTTTGAGATCAATGAATCTGAAAAGCAGAATGTAAAAGTATCATTCTAGATCAAACCATTAAGAACTGGTCTCATACGATCTTTACCCGGTCATAAACATTACCATTTCAGCGAGGGTGAAATATGATGAAAAACAAATTCCTTTTTTTGGTTGCCCTCTTCTTTTTTATCATAACCGCTGTCCTTCCTCTTACCGGCCAGCAGGAATGGATAGATCATTTTTCCAGTGAGATATGGATTAAAGAAGACGGGTCCATGGATGTGATTGAGACAATCCGTGTACGGTGCAATCAAGACCAGATCCAGCACGGTATTTACCGGGATTTTCCCACGCGATACAAAGACCGGCTGGGACATTCCTATCATGTGGCTTTTCAGGTCCTGAATGTGAAACGAGACAACCGGACCGAATCCTATTTTACAAAGGACCTCTCCAACGGTATCAGGGTCTATATCGGCGATAAAAATTATAACCTTTCCCCGGGTGATTATACCTATCAGCTGAGCTATCATACGGACAGGCAGCTCGGATTCTTCAACGATCATGATGAGCTTTACTGGAACGTAACAGGGAACAACTGGTCCTTCATAATCCTGTGGGCCGACTGTAT
>JAQTRT010000221.1 GCA_028711675.1 bacterium
TTTAAGCTCCGGTTCCCGGTCAGGGCCTTTTATCAGTTTCCTGAGAAGCCTGACCAGCCTGTTGAGCCAGTCGATCTCCAGGTTCCTGGGTTTTATCTCGTATTTTAATCCGGCCCTGGCTATGCGGTTCTTTTCCGGGGCTGTGCCGGGTAAAGGGCATTGTGATGTCCTGACGATCTCGTTGAACTGGACAATGATCTCCTTTTTTTTAAAGATCAGGACATATTGCCTCCAGAGATTGGCACCGAGCTGGGTGGGGTAGAACTGTACTCTCGTGAATTTTCCGGTCTTTCCCGCGTAAGCAATGGCTTCGGCGAATTTTTTAGCCATGAGGCGCGGGTCCGGTCTTCGCGGATCAGGATCGATCTCAAACTCGGCGGGTGAGAAGAATTGGCCCACCTTGAAATCAAGGGTGTCCGGGAGCAGGCCGTATATACCGGCCAGGAGCAGGATAAAGGAACTGGCCGCCCCTTCCACGGAACCAAGCCTGCTGCTCGTGGACATCCGGACCACTTCAGGTATAAAGGTGGCTGCTGCGATACCGGATAAAAAGTGAGTTAATCCTTTCATGAACCTGCCTTGTTTCGATGTTTATTGATTATACCAATTTCAGGATCCTGGCAATGGTATCCCCGTAGCCGGCCATATTTAAAGCAATGGGTACGAGCAGGACAGCCATGCAATGAGACCTGCGGCAGCCGAAAAAGACCGGGATGGAGCCGATGCAGGTCGTGACCGCTGCCACTAAGAGGGCCATGAATCCGGCCTTCACGTCCACCAGCCCGCCGCCCATGAGAAAGACCAGAACAACCAGGAAAATAGTAATGGCAATGTAGATGAGCCTTATGCTGTTTGTTAGTTTTTTAAAATGTTTTATGACCAGGTGTGTGAATCCCATGAGTAAAAGCATGGAGAGGCCGGAACTGAAGATAACTGCTGCCAGCATGATGAAATAATCGCCTTTCTGGGGTGTCGTGAGAGGTTTCATAAGGATATTCAGCCCGCCCCGTCCCATACCGTTCGGTGTGATGTCGGTCAGGACAAAGAGAAGGAGAAAGGCGCCCACGTAATAGATGATCTTATTGATCCCCCCGGCTATCAGGAATATCCTTTCCTGGACATAGTAGATCTCCGGGGTATGGACCCGGACAACGGTATGCGGCTCAACAGGTCTTTCAAAACTGGACTGAATAAGATTCCTGTGGTTTGTGATATGGCTGGAAAAGATCGAAGCAATGCCGATGGTGACAGCAGGGATCATGGCTGTCAGGAGACCGCCCACAGTACCGGGTAACGCGGCATACCCGAGGTCGCCCCAGCCTGCGTTGACATATCTGGATTCATATTGATCGACCGGGTATTTAGCCTTGGACAGAAAGGTCTGGATAATGGAAGGAAAGGCAAAAAAACCAACGAAGACAGGCATGATGTTCTGAAAGCTCAACTGGGGAGGCGCCAGGGGTTTGGTCGTCAGGATCAGTCCTGTCAGGGAGGCCAGGATGAATGTCAGGAGACCGGCAAAGAGATTGTACCAGCCGTTCCTGAATTTTTCCCAGGGTGTCCGTCCTCTTCCCGCGCCTTTGGGCCACTCACTCATGACATAGAAGACCAGTATCAGGCCGATGATCCAGTGCAGGTGCACGCGTGAGATAGCGTAAATATAAGTGCATACTTTGTAGAAGAACGGGGTGAGGAGTACAAGCAGGAACACACCCATCAGCGTGCCTATGCCGGCCAGCAGGGAAGCGTCGCGGCCTTTCCCGTTCTTCAGCATGTCCAGGGAGGGCAGGATCGTGGCTCCCGCGGATTCATCGGCTGCGCTGAAAAAGGTCATGGGTATGGTATTGAGGAACGCGAACGCCACCATCATGGACATAAAAAAAGGGACCATGGCGTATTCGGGTATGAGGGAACGGAATTCGATATAAACCAGGATGGCGATGCCTGCCACATTATAGATGTGGAGCGACGGAATGAGACAGAGCAGGCTGCCGATGATGGTCCCCAGAACGCAGAATGTTATTATTGTTAATTCCATTTACCGGTCCCTGTCCTCTTTATTCCGCCTTTTTCTCCAGGTGAAGGGTTTCGGGCCTGGTTATCTTCAGCTGCAGTTTTCCTTTATATTCGCTGATCTGAAAAACACCGGATATTTTTATGCCTATGGCGATCTGCCCGTAATCCTTGATCTGTTCCCTCAGGGAATCCCAGACAACGACTTCCATCCTTCCTTTCCCGTCATCCAGGAGAAGGAGGATGCCTTTGCCCATCTCCCTGGCTTCAGCGATAATAGCATGGAATGAATAAGAGGCGCCGATGTCCGCGGATGTTATCCTGTCGAACGAATTAACCGGCGGGGTCCCCGTGGTCCCGTACCCTTTTCCGGCCTTTGTTATCCTGTCCATCTCCTTGGAACTGAGCCGCCGTATCATTTTTATCTTGGAATAATCGGAAATAGAGGCCTGGAGCCGGCCTTTGTATTCCGTGATCTTCACGGGCATGTCGAGTTCCAGACCTTTTGTGAAAAGGAGTTCTCTGGCCTGACCGGGTATCCTTTCCATCTCTGAATCGAAGAGCACCATGCTGATGTTTGCGGTCCTGTCGCTCAGGATAAAGGAATGGAGGATAATGCCTTTTTTCGTCTTTCTTTTTTCATAGGAAGAGACGAAGACACTGATCCTGGCAAGTGTTCCGGCCAGGCCGGGACTGATGTCAGCCAGGTGATAGGATTTTAGCTGGAGCTTTTTAATGATCCTGAACCTTTCGGGAACGGGCAGGAACAGGGCAATGCCGAATTTTTGGGTCTCGCTGAGCGAACCGGCTGCTTCGACCTGGTCTCCCAGTTCAGGCAGGCGGTCCTTGTGGATCTTCTTGAACTGGCTGAGCTTGTTGAACGCGCTGATGCTGATCTGGCCTGTGCCGTCGTCTATCTTCATTCTCAATGAGTTCCGGGACGTGTCTTCCAGGTAAGAGACCATCTTTCCCGCCACCCGGATATACGCGCCGTTCATCTTTTCGTCGATATCCTCGATGTTCACCAGCATGGGTTCTTTCAGGTGGGCCGCTGTCCAGAGCAGGATGATGCCGGCCAGCGAGCCTGCGACGGAGATGATCTTGATGAGCCTGATACTGATCCTTTTCTCGACCCTGGCCCCGCACCGCGGGCAGGTCAGGAGAGTCGCGCAGAAGTATCCGCAGGTTGGGCAGAGCCCTTCTTCATCCACTACACTGTGCCTGGTACGCGGAACGGTTCTTTTCTTTTTGCTTAAATGTTTTTTTGGCAATTCATCGATCCTTGCATTGAAAATAAAACGTACTTTAAACGGACCGCTTTTCCCGGACGGGCCGTGTGTATCCCTTCTTTTCCATCATACTGGAATAAAAAGGATTGTCAAGCGAAGAATAGGCGGGCGTTGATGTTAAAAAAGCGTTGAATCCGAAATGATGATCCGGGTATTGATCTTATAATCATACGTTTTGTTCTTTTATTAACTTTTTATCCGTTCCTGCATCCAATATTAATGAGAAGGTCAGATATAGGTATTGACAAAGTGTTATAATGGTATATATATAGTATAACACTTATCCGGGAACATGGATAAGACGTTTTTGGGAACGGCCGGGAGAGCCGATTTATGGAAGAAATCATAAGAAATAAGAATAAATTTATAGGCATTATCTGCAGATATCTGGGCTTCCTTTTTTTTCTGTCTGTCAGCCTGGCGCAGTCTCCGGCAGGAACAGATACGCTTGATAAGGCCAGGGAAGCTTATCACGCGGGAAAATATAAGGAAGCTGTCGAGCTTTACCAGGCCGCTGCCAAACAAGGCAGCGTTAAAGCGCAGTTCGGCCTGGGTGTCATGTACGAATACGGCCGCGGCGTGCCGCAGGATTACAGGAAAGCAGCGGAATGGTTTCTGAAGGCCGCGAACCAGGGGAGCGCGCCTGCCCAGAACAACCTGGGTTATCTTTACTACACAGGCCAGGGTGTGGCCAGGGATTACAATACCGCGTTCAAATGGTATAAAAAAGCCGCTGAGAATCCGAAGAACAAGGAATGGAATGTCACGCTTGTCTGGTGCAACCTGGGCAATATGTATCTGGCCGGGTACGGTGTTTCCAGGGATTATTCCAAGGCCGCGGATTATTTTCGCAGGGCCGCGGAAAAGGGGAGCCCCTTTGCCGCGAACAACCTGGGTTATCTGTATGAGCATGGTCAGGGAGTGGAGCGCGATTATAAACTGGCCATGTACTGGTACCGTCAGGCTGCGGATCAGGGCTTTCCCTTTGCCGAACGGAATCTCGGCATCATGTTCGAGAGCGGACGCGGTGTGATGGCCGATTATCATGAGGCTTTCAGATGGTATTCCAGGGCTGCCCGGCAGAATAACGCCTTTGCCCAGTATAAGCTTGGCCGGCTCTATGAACTCGGCCTGGGCGTGAAAAAGGACCTGGTCGAAGCATATCGCTGGTACTGGCTTGCCAGCCGGCAATCGGATAAAGGGGCGGGAGAGAGCATCAGCAGGCTCAAGACCGTACTGTCGCAGTCTCAGATCGATGAAGCCCTGAAAAGAGCGTCAGATGCCCGGGAGGCCGGTCATGAGTAGATCATCCGGAAGGAACCTGAAGAAAGCAGGACTGGGGCTGCTGCTCCTGTGCGTCCTGTCGATACTGGCGGGATGCGGAAAAACATCCGAGACCTTTGTCGCGGTGAGCTCCCAGTATCAGTCCAGACAGATCAAACGCGTGGCCCTTATCGGTTTTACGGATTATCCGGGGATGGAAGGCTCGGGTGAAGTGACAGCCGGAATTTTCGAAAAATATCTTTTATCGGCTAGATACACGCTGGTGGAACGGCGCCAGGTCGATGAGGTCCTCAAAGAACAGGCGCTCCAGGCCAGCGGCGTCCTGAACCAGGACACGCTGGAAAAACTCGGTCAATTGCTTGGCGTGAACGCCCTGGTACTCGGTAATATCAATGAGTTCAAGAACCAGCGCGAACAGACCGTCATGGTGCAAATGCCGCAGAGCCACAGCAGCCCTGTTTACGGGGAAGTCGAGGTTACGCAGAAAAACGGAGATACAACGGTCAAGACCACACAGAAGGTCATCACGGGTTTTAATTATTCATGGTCCAGCAAGACCGTTCCCCAGGTAGAACAGGTCCCGGCACGCGTGGGGCTTTCCGCAAGGCTGGTGGATGTCCGGACCGGCGA
>JAQTRT010000012.1 GCA_028711675.1 bacterium
ATACGGCCACCCTTTCCAGACCGGCATAATCCGGGATGATCCTGACCAGCTCGAACCGGTTCGCGGTGATATGGGCCATGATCTTATCTTTTAAAAGAGAGTTAAGCTCGAGGAAAAGACGGCCTCCGGGATTCAGATGGTCCTTTGCGCCCTGTATGATCTCCCGGTAAAAAAAAAGCCCGTCTTCACCCCCGTCCAGGGCTTTAACAGGTTCGAAATCCCTTACTGTTTCTTCCAGTGCAGGGATGTCCTGCGAACGGATGTACGGCGGATTGGATATAATAAAATCGAACCTGTCCTCTATCCCGGAATAAATGTCGCTCCGGACGAACCTGATCCCGTGATTCCCCAATATCCTGTCGGCATTCCCTTTAGCTGTTTCCAGGGCCTCCTCCGATATGTCAACAGCGGTCACGCTGGATCCGGGCGAGTATTTTGCGATCGTAACAGCCAGATTTCCGGAGCCTGTACCGATATCAAGGACCGACTTAGCCGCAAGGTCATGTTTCAAGACCTCTTCCGCCAGATGCTCGGTCTCAGGCCTGGGGATGAGGACATTCTCATTGACCATGAACTTCAGGCCGAAAAAATCCCGGGATCCCGTAATATACGCCATGGGCTCGTGCCGCACCCTGCGTTTGATCAATTCCTTTATCCGGCTCAGCGCCTCCGGGTCCAGGACCTTGTCGAACTGGACGTACAGTTTGATCCGTTCCATGTCCAGATGATAGGAAAGAAGGATCTCAGCGTCCAGCCGGGGGGATGGGATCTTGTGCTGCCGGAAATAATCCTCCATCCATTTAAGTAAAGAAAGGATCGTCCATTGATTATCCATAAAATAAAACAACAACCTCTATCGGACCTGATTCCGCTTACATGGACATGTTCTCCGCATAGAGCTGGAAGGATGATATAATCTCATCCAGGTCGCCATCCATGATCTTATCCAGTTTATACAGGGAAAGCCCGATCCTGTGGTCCGTAACCCTGTTCTGCGGGTAATTATACGTGCGCGTTTTTTCGCTCCGCTCGCCGGTACCGATCTGGGATTTACGCTCCTGGGAGATCTTCAGGTTCTTTTCCTCTTCGGCTTTCTCATACAGCTTGGCCCTGAGCACCTGCATGGCCTTGACCCTGTTCTGGAGCTGAGACCTCTGGTCCTGGCTGGTCACGACAACACCCGTCGGCAGATGGGTGATCCGGACAGCGGAATCGGTCTTATTCACGTATTGACCTCCTGCGCCTGAGGAACGATATACATCGATCCTCAGGTCCTTGGGATCGATATAGATATCCACTTCCTCGATCTCCGGCAGGACCGCCACAGTGACCGTGGAGGTATGGACGCGCCCCTGCGCTTCGGTTAAAGGGACCCTCTGGACCCTGTGGACACCGCTCTCGTACTTTAAAAAGGAATACACGTCCTTGCCTGAGATGGAAATAACCAGCTCTTTGAAACCTTTCATATCGCTGGCGTGGCTGTTCACGATCTCCACTTTCCATTTCCTCCCTTCACAGTAACGCTGGTACATGCGGAACAAATCGGCCACAAAAATGGAAGCTTCCTCTCCCCCGGCTCCGGCCCTTAATTCCATAAATATATTTTTGCTGTCATTGGGATCTTTTTTAATAAGAAGCAACTTCAGTTCTGCTTCGATCTGTTTCCTTTTCTCCTCCAGTTCAACGAGTTCTGCCTTGATCAGCTCCTGAAGTTCCAGGTCATTGGGATGGTCCCGGACCATGACCCTGGTCTCTTCCAGTTTATCCTCCATCTCTTTTAGTTCATGATACTTGTCCAGGACATCTGTGATCTCGATCCTTTCCCGTGAAATTTCTGTATATCTTTTCTGGTCCCGCGTGATATCAGGCGTCATGAACAACGCGTCGATCTCTTCCCGTCTGGCCATTAATTCCTGTAATTTTTTCTCACTTAACATAGGAATAAATAATACACAAATGATTTTTACTGTCAATCAATTTCAGGGAGGGATTCATGAAGGGATAAGGGAGGGTTCATTCCGGGGATTCCGTTTCATGTTTATGGTGACTGCAGATCCCGCGTTTGGCGGACTTGATGAACCGGATCAGTTCGCTCACATTCGGATTATCCTTTAAGTCCTGTTCCGCCAGAATGGCTTCTACGGCCTGTGTCGTATTGAGACCGCTATGGTAAAGAAGTTTATAGGCCTTTTTGATGATCTCCCTGTCCGGGGCTGAAATACCGGCCCGCCGCAATCCCACAACATTCAAGCCTCTCACAACAGCCGTTTCCGGACCTGAGACCAGCATGAAAGGCGGGACATCCTTTCCTATTTTGGATAACGGTGCCACCATGACATATTTCCCCACTTTACAGAACTGATGGACAGCTACAGCATAGGACAGGAAAGCCTTTTCATCCACTTCCACGTATCCGCCCAGGGCCACAAGGTTCACCATGATAATATTATCTTTCACAACGCAGTTATGCGCCACATGGGAGTACGCCATGAACAGGTTATTATTACCGACGAAAGTGCTGGTCTCCGCTTTGGTACCTCTGTGGATGGTCACTCCTTCACGGAGAACATTGTTCTCCCCGATCTTCACGTAGCTGCGTTCGTTCTTATAGCTTACATCCTGGGGTTCACCGCCAATAACGACACCGGCATGGATTTTATTATTCTCCCCGATATCGGTCCAGCCCGTGATATAAACATTCGGCCCGATCACGGTATTGTCACCGATCTTCACGTTCTCATCGATCACCGTGTAAGGCATAATCGTCACATTCTTGCCGATCACGGCGTTCTTGTGAACAGATACCTTCGAACTTATTTCAATGGGCATGGTTATTCCCCTGCTCCCTTTGCATCAACCAGCATGGCGGTCAGGACCCCTTCTGCCACAAGGGTATCGCCCACATAGGCTTTTCCTTCGAACTGGGCCACTTTTGTGCCCGGCCTGATGAGTTTCACGTCATACCTGAGCTGGTCACCCGGAACCACGGGATTCCTGAACTTGACCTTATCGATGGTCATGAAATATATAATCTTGTTCTCCGTATTCTTATGGATGGTATGCAGGACGTACAAGCCGCCGGCCTGGGCCATCCCTTCGATGATCAGAACACCGGGCATCACAGGATCACCGGGAAAATGCCCGGTAAAGAACGGTTCATCGATCGAGACGTTCTTGATGGCCACGATCCTCATCTCATCCTCATGTATCTCCACGACCCTGTCCACCATCAGGAACGGATAACGGTGGGGCAGATATTTCATTATTTTCTTGATATCGAGCATGGAAGTTAGACCTCCTATTTTAATTTTTCCTCCACGATCTTTTTTAATTCATTGAATTCTTTATAAAATTCCGGCAGCTTGGAGACAATGGCCTCTATGCGCTTGGCCTGCATCAGAGGCTTGGCCGGATAGCCGAAAATAAACTTTTCATCCGACCGTACGGTGCGGCTGGGTACACCGGTCTGGGCACCCACGATGACATTATCCTCGATCACGGCATGGTCGGCCACACCCACCTGGCCCAGGAGGATACAGTTCTTTCCTATCCTGGAGCTGCCCGAGATCCCTGTCTGGGCCGCGACAATGGAATTTTCACCGATCTCCACGTTATGGGCTATCTGGACAAGGTTATCGATCTTGACCCCTTTCCGTATAACGGTAGATCTGATGGTGGCTTTATCCAGAGTCGAATTGGCGCCTATCTCGACATCATCCTCAATGACGACATTCCCGATATGAGGGATCCTGATGTTCTTCCCGTCCTTCTGCATATACCCGAATCCGTCGCTCCCGATCACAACCCCGCTATGCACGATCACGTTATCGCCCAGGCAGCAGCCGTCGTAAACCGTGACCCCCGGCATAATAATGCATTTCTTCCCGATCCTGACCCTGCGGCCGATATAGACGAACGGATAGAGGACCGTACCGTCACCGATGGCCGCATCCTCCCGGAGACAAACGTTCGGGCTGATCTTTACATCCCTGCCCAGTTTCACGCTTTTATCAATGATGTTCCGCTCCAGGACACCGGGTGCCGGGCTATCCTTATCTTCAAAAACCGTAAGGATTCTTATAATAGATTCCTGCAGTTTTTCCGAGACCAGAGGGATTTTATCGTCCGGCAGTTCCCGGGAAAATTCCGGTGAGGTCAGGACAGCGCATGCTTTGGAATGAAGGACTGCTTCCTTATGTTTTTTATCGGCCAGGTAGATAATATCCTTTTCACCGGCAGTCTGCGGTTCCGCGATATCATGGACCGTGTACTCGGTCTCTTTTAAAAGTACAGCTCCGATCGATCCGGCCAGGTCTTTTAATTTGATTTCTTTTATTAAATGCATACCGTTAAAAAGGCAATAAAGGCTGTAAAGGTTTAAAAAGGCTTTAAAGGTTAAAGAAAAAATCTTCTCCCTAACCTTTACTGCCTTTAAAACCTTTAAGGCCTTTACAACCTTACTTTTTGTATTTGACGCTCAGTTCGGTGAGCACATCCTCCGTGATATCAAATTCCTTGTCGATATAAAGGATGTATGTTGATTTATCAAGTATGATATCATACCCGTATTTAATACTGACAGCCCGGATCACGTCTTTGATATCGTTCACCAGGGGCTCCAGGAGCTTGTTCTCCTCCTCCATCAGCTTGTTGTTGGAATCCTCGATGAACATTTTCAGGTCCAGCATCTTTGTCTTGATATCGAGTTCGATCTTCTCTTTTTCCCCGCTGCTGAGGCTTGATTTTTTTCCCTCCAGGTCCTCCTTCAGCTTCTTGATCTCATCTTCCTTTGTCCCTTTCTGTTTCTCGAACTCCTCCCGTTTTTTGTCCAGCTGGGCTTCCGCGATCTTCCGTCCCTCGGATTTCTCAAAGACCTTCTGGAGATCCACAGCTCCGATCTTCACCAGTTTTTCCGCTTTCTTGGCGGAAAGGGGCGTAAACGAAAAGGCCAGGACTGTAAGAAGGACCGCTATGATCTTTACGATTTTCATATGAATACCTCCGTATTACAATCAGGATATTTAAAACAATCCGCCGACGCTGAAATCGAACTCCCAGTCGCCGATGGTTTTATTATGCAGGTACCATTCCTCTCTCTCCCTGTCGTAGAAGAATTTTTTGGACAGATAGAGCCGGATAGGCAGCATGGGGATCTGTATCCGGAATCCCCACCCTGTCGAGAAAAAGTATTCCTTATAGTTAAAATTAGCCTGATATCCTTTTTCCCAGACATTCCCGCCGTCCACGAAAAGGACGCCCCAGATGATCTGCTCGGCAATGGGGAACCTGTATTCCAGGTTCGCGAAGATACGGGAAAGGCCGCCTTTCTCCCATTGCGAATTCCAGTCATTGTTGTAATACTGGTAACCGCGGACCGTCTCCACTCCTCCCACGTACAGGAGGTCGTCCGCATTGATGCTGATACGTTCATTATCAAAAGACCTGGTGATGAGGCCGTAGTTCAGATGCAAGACCATGACGAACTTCCAGAATAAAGGATAATACTGGCTTACATCAGTAATATATTTTAAATATTTATCGTCGCCGCCGAGGAATCCGCCTACGATATCCCAGCTTTGATTAAAATGGAATCCCCGGGTGGGATTAAGGTTATTATCCCGGCTGTCGTAGTCAAACTTCAGGGTTACGCTGCTCTTCACAAAATCCCCGCCGTGTATCTTTTCCTGAAGCCCGGAATCATAAGGCGTGCCTGAAAAACTATAGTACTTGTAAAGTTCAATGCCGTAATAAGCGGAAAGGGTCATATATTCCGAGATCATTCGGGAAAGGCCGGTGGTAATGCCCCATTCCTGCTTGTTATATTTGACCGAATCGAGATTCGTGTTGGCATTGGCGGTCTCGATCTTGCTCTTATTAAGGTAAAACAGGGAGAAGGAGTAGGTATAGGGGGAATCGAAGATATGCGGATAAGAGAGCCCGACCTCGTAATTCTGTTTTTTCTGCTGGTACTCGATCCTTTCATGGATCCTGATGGCGCGGCCCAGGAGGTTGTTCTCGGATATTTCTTCATAGCCTCCGAATCCGTCCACAGTCCCGTAAACAAGGCCCAGGGTGATGAGACCCGTCATCTGTTCTTCCACTTCGATGATAAGGTTCATCAGGCCTTCTGCCGAGCCGGTCTTCACGTCCAGGTTCACGTTCTTGAAGAACCCGAGATTATAGATCCTCTCCTGGCTCCGCCTGATCTTGGCTGTATTGAAGATCTCGCCTTCCTTGATGATAAGCTCCCTTAAAATGACATAATCCTTGGTCTTGGTATTCCCGCGAAGGATGATATTCTCGATATGGGCGATCTCTCCTTCCTGTATCCGGATATCATAGCTTATGATCCTTTTCTCGTCATCTGTTTTTGGCTGGGGCGTGATCCGGGCAAAGATGTATCCTTTTTCGCTGTACTTCTGCTGGAGCCTCTGCATATCCATCTCAAAGGTCTCCTGGTTGAAGATCTTTCCGGGTTCCTGCTCCAAAAGTTCGGCGATATCCTTCTCCGTAAAAAGAGTGAAGCCGGCAACCGTATATTTACCGAACTTATACTGTTCCCCTTCGGTCAGCCTGATGGTGATATCCAGTTTTTTCTCCTTATCGTGCTTCTCACCCTCGATCCTGTAGATCAGGCTGTCTTCAAGGATACGGGCATTGATATACCCGTTCTTTTTATAGAAATTAACAATATTCTCCTTATCCTTCTCATATTCTGTTTTCTTGAAAATACCCGAATGAAGCCAGTCATCGATATGGGTATCCATGACCCCGATGATCTTGTCCTCCTTGTACTTCTTCACGCCTTTGATCTTGATGCTCCGGACCCTTACCTCGTCGCCTTCCTTTATCTTGATGATCAGTTTGCAGCTTTTTTTCTTCTGGTCGATGATCTTGAAAGTGTTGATGGATGTCTCCTCATACCCTTCCTCAACATACTTGTTCATGATGATCGAAACGGCCTCGTTGATCCTGGCCTCATTAAGGACCTGGTCAACGGCCAGGACCTCCTTGATGGCTTCGCTCAGGTCGGTCTCCCCTATCTCATCGTTCCCCTTGAAAGTGATCTCCTTGATCACGGCCCTTTCATCCACGATGAAAGTGATCACCACTCCCTTTTCCTTCCGGACGATATCCACTTTTACATCGTCGAACTTTCCGGACTTATAGATGTTCCTGATGGATTCCTCTATTTCCCTGGAATTCACAAGGTCGCCTTCCTTGAACGTCAGGCTGTCAGAAACAATGGAGTCATCGGAATTCACAAGCCCTTTGATATTTATATTCTTGATCTTCTCCCCGTCATAGGGGAAACCCGCTGATTCACGGATATGATAAAAGATCAATCCCATAAGCAGGACCACAGTAAGGATCCCGCATCCGGTCCATTTCCAAGATATCTTCACTTTATGCTCCTTCCGGGTATAATCTTATTAGACGGTCTTACCATCAATTTGGTTAAACCTTGTTCGTCCAGTAAAGTGTATAATATAAAACAAATAAATCTAATGGCAAGTAAAAATTACGGAAAACCGGATAAGAACAGGAAAAAGCGGGATTATTGGATCGTACAACCGGTAAAGATGTTCCATTGATAAGGATGCAAGAACAGGGGTCAGCGGACATCCGAGGGTCTTTCCGGAGGTTATTAGAATATGGTCTTTTCCGTCTCATTGTCGAACAGATGGATCTTGGAGATATCCAGGACCATCTCGATATCCTGATTGACACGGACCTCGCTCCGCGGTTCCAGCCTGGCTACGATACTCGGAGTCTTGGCTGTCGAGAAGTAGACCAGTAATTCGGAACCGAGTGGTTCAACAACTTCCACGGTCAATTTAACCGTATTTTCAGGAGCAGATTCCTTGTAGAGCAGTTTATCATAAATATCATCGGGCCTGATACCCATGGTCAGGCTTTTTCCCAGATATCCTTTCAGCATATCTTTCAGGTCATCCGGCAGTTTCAGCTTGAACTGCCCTTCATCAAGCCAGTAAGCTCCGCCTTCTTCTTTCAACTGGGTCTCGATGAAGTTCATGGACGGGGACCCCATGAATCCGGCAACGAATTTATTGATGGGCTTCTGATAAAGGTTCAAAGGTGTGTCGATCTGCTGGATCAAGGCGTCCTTCATGACTACGATCCGTTCGCCCATGGTCATGGCTTCCACCTGGTCATGCGTCACATAGATCATAGTGGTCTGGAGCCTGGTATGGAGCTTGCTTAATTGCGCCCTTGTCTGGACCCTTAATTTCGCGTCGAGATTGGAAAGCGGTTCATCGAACAGGAAGACCTGGGGTTTACGGACAACGGCCCGGCCTACGGCCACGCGCTGTTTCTGGCCTCCCGAAAGCTCTTTGGGTTTATTATATAATAATTTCGTGATATCCAGCATGTTGGCCGCTTCTTCGACCCTCTCCTTGATGACATTAAGGGGAAGCTTCCTAAGCTTGAGTCCGAACGCGATATTATCATACACGGTCATATGGGGATAAAGGGCGTAATTCTGGAAAACCATGGCGATATCCCTGTCCTTGGGAGGTATGTCATTCACCATCCTGTCGCCGATATATAATTCACCGGAGGAGATATCTTCAAGTCCCGCGATCATGCGGAGTGTGGTGGTCTTTCCGCAGCCCGAAGGGCCGACCAGGACTACGAATTCTTTATCTTTAACCTCAAACGCAGCGTCTACGACAGCATGTGTACCGTTGGGATAGACTTTATTCACGTTCTTTAACATTACCTTAGCCATACTTTACCTCCAGATGGTACGATGGTCAATTATACCTATCCAAAATTAAATGTCAAATTAATTTTCCGACCCCGGAAGCGGTACGACCGCGGAAACGCGATGACATGACGGTATTTTCCGGATATGACTCCTGTATGGTAATGGCATAACCGCTGCCGCGGATCTTTCCGTCAGGACAGATACCCCAGCAGGCTGCTTAATGTTTTTTTCAGGTCCTTCCGGTTCACCACCATGTCGATCAGGCCGTGCTCAAGCTGGAATTCGCTCCGCTGAAATCCTCGGGGCAATTTTTGTTTAATGGTCTGTTCAATGACCCTGGGACCGGCAAATCCGATCAGGGCATTGGGTTCGGCGATGATCACGTCGCCCAGCATGGCAAAACTGGCTGTAACACCGCCGGTCGTGGGATGCGTTAAAACCGAGATAAAGGAAAGTTTATTTTTACTCAGCAGACCCAGAGCCGCAGAGGTCTTGGCCATCTGCATCAGGGAGAAGATACCTTCCTGCATGCGCGCCCCTCCTGAACTGGAGACGATGATGACCGGCATCCGTTCGTTCACGGCCCTCTCCACCATCCGCGTCACTTTTTCACCGACCACGGACCCCATACTGCCCCCGGAAAAGTTGAAATCAAGCACGCCGATACATACATCTTTTTTATCAAGCTTCCCCTTACCTGTAACGATCGCCTCATTCAAGCCTGTCTTCCGCATGTACTTTCCGATCCGGTCCTTGTAGGACCCGTCAGTATCCAGGAACTGCAGAGGATCGCTGGCTGTTATATCCTGGTCGATCTCTTCAAAGCTATTCTCATCAAGCAGGAATCCGATCCTTTTCCTGGCATCGATATTAAGATGATAGCTGCATTTAGGGCAGATGTACAAATTCTTTTCCAGTTCCTCGATATAAGTGATCTTTTCGCAGTCCGGACACTTGATCCACTGTCCTTCGACCATATTCTCGGACTGCACTTTATCCGGTATCCTGTTTTCGTCATCCCGTTCATACCATTTTTTTTCCATTTCGCACTCCTTTTCGGAATATTCATTCTTTCCGGAAAATGGCTACCAATTATTCTTTTTGATTACTTTTAAAAACACCCTGGCCAGGTCCGGATCGAACTGCGTGCCCGAACACTGCCGGACCTCGGTCTCGGCATCGGCACGGTTCATCGTTACCCGGTACGGCCTGTCGGACGTCATGGCATCATAACAGTCAGCCAGGGTAATGATCCGGCCCAGAAGCGGGATATTGGAACCGCTCAATCCGTCGGGATATCCCTTGCCATCCCAGCGTTCATGATGGTTCCTGATCCCCGGCAGGATCTCGTTCAATTCCCTGATGGGTTTTATGATCTCTTCGCCTATGATGGGATGTTTTTTTATGACCTCGTACTCTTCCGGTGTCAGACGGGCCGGTTTAGTCAGGATCTTGTCATCAATTCCTATCTTGCCGATATCATGGAGCAGGCCGGATAATTCCACGATCCGTATAAAGTCAGGGTCCAGCCGGAGGGCCTTGGCCAGGAGTAAGCTGTACTGAGTGACGCGTTCGGAATGGCCGATGGTGTATTTATCCTTGGCATCGATGGCTGCCGAAAGCGACTTAACGGTACTGAGAAAAAGGGTTCTCAGTTCGTTATAATATTCCGCGTTCTGAATGGCTACAGCCGCCTGGCTGGCCAGAGCGATGAAAAGCTCCTTGTCCGGTTCCGTGAATTTCTGGTTCTTCACCTTGTTGATCCCTTCGATGATGCCTATCACGTTGTCCTTGGAGATCAAGGGAGCGCCGATGATGGTCCTGGTCTTCACTCCAGTCTTCTTATCCATCTCCGGATAGAACCGCTTATCTTTTTGAACATCATTGACGATGACCGGCGTTTTCGCGGCCGCGATCCAGCCTGCGATCCCTTTACCGGCCGGAATGACGGCTTCCTTGATCCTCTGGCTCCCCTTCCCTTTTACGGTCTTGACCTTGAGCTCACCGGTGTCCTTGTCCACAAGCATCAGCGAACACCCTTCCACGTTCATGATCTTCTTCACTTCCACAAAAAGCTGGTTCAGAAGCGAATCAAGGTTGATAGTGGAATTCAGCATCTTGCTGATCTCGATGAGGTTCAGGAGGTCGTTCATTTTGTTCTGATGGAACACTTCGTTCTCGCGCATCTCGATCCCGTTCCTGAGATACTGAGCCAGCGTTTCGAGCAGTTTATGGTCCGTAAATTTGCTCTCCGCGCAGAACTCGAAGGCCAGGATAAACTGGGTGGACGGAAAACGGAAGATATAAAACCTGTATTTCTTAATATATTCGGGATAGCTCTTATTGATCCGGATCTCGCCGGACTGTAATTTCCTGCCGGCCTGCATCTTATACAGCGCTGTTTTCCTGAAACGGTCCTTTCTTAAATGAAAAAGAACGCTCAGCCGGCTGTCAGAACAAAAAAGGCTTTCTTTAAGTATATTATTTTCTTTCAGAGGGATAAAATGCAGCACCGCCCATCTCCATCCGAACAGCCGGACCACGTCCTTTAACAGGGATGTAATGACGGACGGGATCCCGGTCTTGCGGTTAAAGAGCAGGTCTTGAAAAGTTTGCAATAAAAGGTTAATATCCATAATTTAAACCATCAAAACGGTTTGATGGTTATGGTCTCATCTTTCAGGTCCATGAGTTCATAGATCCGGACAGGCTTGTGCTTGCCTTTGACACGGATCAGGTCCAGTTCCCGGGCAATGACCTTATCCTTAACCGCTTCGTAAGTGGATTCACTGATAATGATGACCGTACCGTAGATCTTATTGGTTCCTTCCAGCCGAGCTCCCAGGTTCACTTCATCGCCCATGAGCGTGTAATCCATACGGCTCTTGGAGCCCATGTTGCCGACGGTCATCCTGCCGGTGTTCAGCCCGATACCGATGTTCAGCGCGGGCTTCCCTTCTGATTTCAGCTTAGGCTGCAGAACTTCCTGCAGATACTTGATCTGAGCCAGGGCGGCCTTGCAGCCCAGGTAAGCGTGGTCAGGCTGGGGTACCGGAGCTCCCCAGAACGCCATGACCTCGTCCCCTACGTACTTGTCGAGTGTTCCGTTGAACTGAATGATGATCTCGGTCATGGCCGAAAGGTATTCATTGATAAGGGCCACCAGCTTCTGGGGTTCGCCGAGTTGTTCCGAAATAGTGGTAAAGGACCTGATGTCGGAGAAAAAGACCGTCATATTCCTGTCCTCGCCTCCCAGCTGAAGGGCCTTGGGATTCTTCAGGAGCTCATCGACCACCTGGGGAGAGACATAGTTTCCGAACCTCTCCCGTATGAATTTTTTCTCTTTTTCCTCTGTGAGGATCCGGAAAAGCAGGGTTCCGATAAAGCTGAAAACAATGACCAGCAAAGGCGTGGCAAAGAGGTAGATGGTGTTGGTACTGTCGAACATGATCATGAACGTAAAAATGGTAAGAAGGATGATGAGGACCACCATCAGCAGGGCGCTGAGCCATATCTTCAGACGCGGAACGGCAATGCCGATCAGAAGGCCCAGGAACAGCACGATGAGGAAATTGAACAGCTTAGGCGCGAATTTAAGAAAATCGTCCTGGATGATGGTATTGCAGGCATTGGCGTTGATCTCGATACCGTACATGATGCCGTGCGGCGTAGGCCAGATATCATGCGCGATACCCTGGGCGTACATCCCGAAGAAGAGTATCTTGTTATTGAAATATTCCGGGGGTATCTGGAACACATCGGCAAAAGAGATATACTGGGACTGGCGGATAAATTCCTTGGGATATCCCACGTAATTGATCAGGACCTTACCGTCCTTATCTACGGGAATTTTAATATCCTTGGTCTTGTATTTTACGATCTCGCCGAATTCATCCTTGACCGGCACTTTCGCATCTTTCAGGACAATATTCTCCCCTAATTTGATATCCACCTTATCCAGGGGTACTTTCAGATAATTAAGGGCTATCAGGAACACGATATGGGGATAAAGCCGGTTATTGAATTTTAAAAGCAGGGGAAGCTTTCTGTATTTTGTATCGGCATCCTGTTCAATGGCAGCCTGGCCGGCGCCTTTGGAATTCTGAAGTATTTCGACAATGGGTATGGCTCCGTAATTATAAGATGAAAGAAATTTAGCGCTGGGTACGGAATCAAAGCTGTATTTATTCAGGTACTTCAGTTTTTCCTTGATCTGGGGCGAATTGACATCCATGGCTTCTGCCTGTTTTTCGAACGGGTAATCAAAGAATATATTCCTGTCCGAATTGGCTTTCAGCGCGCTGACAAAAGCACCGTCATCGAACGGATTGGAAGGCTCCACGAAAAAAATATCAAAGAAGATACCGGCTGGTTTGGCTCCGCGCAGCTGGTTCAGGAACTGGCCGTAAACCCTTCTGTTCCACGGGAACCGCCCGAATTTCTCCAAAGCCGCTTCATCGATGCCGATGATTATGATGTTCTCGTTTAATTTAGGATTCTTCTTGATCACATCCTCTTTCCGGGTAGGCCGTTCATTACGCATGAAGAACATACCGTCAATGGTCATCAATTCAAGGCTGTCCAGAATGGTCGTATAACTGTAAAGACCGAAGATCAGAAGAGCGATAAGAAGCGAAATAGCCATGTAAATAAAGTGTTTTTTTTCGAATTTCATGATTTCCTCCTCAAGAACCTTGAAAGTACGGACACCTAAACAGACGGATGCATAATAATTAATAAAAAATAACCTTTATAAATAAAAAGTCAAATCAAATTCCGGCAAAATAAGGTACAGGAGAAGCACTTTGTATACTTTTTTAGTACTGCCATCGGATATTAAAGTGCGAAATACGCTGCTGGCGTCTTACTTTTATTTAACTTTTTATAAAATTCGATTAATTTACGTGCACGCCGTTAGGGATAAAAGGAAACTGGTTCTGGACGAACCAGGTATGGGCCTTAAATCAGGCGGGAAAAAATATAAAAAGCTTGTGGTCATACGGTAAGGTATCGTACCGGCATTTTATCAGAAACTGGTGATCCTGCCTTCAAGGGCTGAGCAGGCAGCCACAGCCGGTGAAGAGAGGTAGATGGATGAATCGGGATTACCCATCCGGCCTTTAAAGTTCCTGTTCTGTGTGGAGAGGCAGACCTCATTGTCGCCGAGTATTCCCTGATGTACTCCCACGCAGGCAGCGCAGCCCGGGGGGAGAATGACGCAGCCCGCATCAAGGAATATCCCGATCAACCCTTCTTTCAATGCCTGCTGATAAATTGACCGTGAACCGGGCGCCACCAGGCACCTGACAGACCCGGCCACTTTACGGCCTTTCAGTATCCCGGCAGCCAGCCTCAGGTCCTCAATCCTGCCGTTGGTGCAGGTACCGATCAGGACCTGGTCCACTTTCACGTCACCCACTTCATCGACAAAACAGACATTATCCACGGTATGGGGTTTGGAAATAACAGGCCGCAGTTTTTCCACATCGATCTCAACGACCCGTTCATAGACAGCGTCCTTGTCCGGAAGTATTTCCCTGTAATTCCTGGAACGGCCGTACTGGCGCAGATATTTCTGTGTCATTTTATTGGAGGGGAAAAGGCCCACTTTAGCCCCTGCTTCCACAGCCATGTTCGAGATGGTGAGCCGGTCCTTCACTTCCATGTTCTCAAAGAACGGACCGTCGAACTGAAGGGCTTTATAATTAGCTCCGTCAGCCGTGAGCCGGCCGATCAGATAAAGCATCAGGTCCTTGGCATAGACGCCTTTAGGGAACTTTTTCCCTTTGGCCGTGATCCTGAAGGTCTCAGGAACTCGGAACCACGTCTTGCCTGTGGCTATGGCAACAGCCACGTCCGTGGAACCCATGCCTGTAGCAAAGACGGTCAGGGCCCCGCCGGTACAGGTATGGGAATCCGAGCCTACCAGGATCTCGCCCGGATTGATATATTTTTCCGCCATGATCTGGTGCGAGATACCTTCACCGATCTCCGACACCAGAACTCCGGTCTTCCTTGAAAAATCTCTCAGGGTATTATGGTCATTGGAGAGCTCTTTTTTCGGCGAAGGCGAAGCATGGTCAAGAAAAAGCACGACATGATCGGGATGCGCAGCCTTCACCATGTTCAGTTTCTCAAGCTGACGGACAGCCAAAGGACCTGTCCCGTCCTGCATCAGAACCCAGTCCACGGGACAGACCGTGATCTCGCCTGCTTTTACTTCCCGGCCCGAATGTTCGGACAGGATCTTTTCGCTTAATGTTAAACCCAAAGCATCTGCCTCCAATGAAAATGTAGATATAATATAGATGTTTGATATCTGTTTTCAAGGGAAAATTTGTAATAAAGCCCGGTCAGAAATTTACCTTTTATAAAAAAATAATGGTTTTCTTTTTATATTTATTATATTCTTTCCATGCTGAGCGAGTTTAAATTCATTTTTCCGGCCAGGGCAATGATCCCGTTCTATATCCTTCTTTTTATCGGCCTTTATTATCTCACGCGGTTCTCCTACAAAAACGAGAAGAACCTGAACGAACGGATGAAAAATATCCTCACAGGGATCCGCACCGCTGTCTGGTCGCTCATCATCCTGGCCCTGATCAATCCCCTTTTACAGTATTATTTCCTCAGGACCGTAAAGAATAAATGTTTTATCCTGATCGACAACAGCCTGAGCATGTCGGTCCCGGACAAGAACCGGAATACGCGTTTCAGCAAAGCCGGGCTCCTGCTCCAGTCTGATACTTTAAAAAAGCTGGGCACGCGTTTCGATATGAGATACTTCTTCTTTGATTCCCGTTTTATCGCTGTCTCCCCCGGTCAAATCTTAAAGAAAAAAACCCCGGACGGGGATGCCACGGATATCGGCCATTCCCTGCTGAACCTGCTGACCATGCCGGAAAAAGGGCTTCATCATGTTGTGCTCCTCAGCGACGGGATCAATAATGTATATAACGATTTTCCCCCTATCCTTCAGCAGCTGAAGAACAGGGATATCCGCATCTACCCTGTCGACCTTTCGGATAACGAGAAGATCAGAGACATCTCCCTGATGGAAATGGATTACCCCGAAGAAGTGAACATCAATTCCGATGTCACGCTCGACATCAAGATCAACTCTCTGAACTATAACGACACCTCGGTCCCGATCAGTATCCTGCTTAATGATAAGCCGGTCCGGTCCCAAAGGCTCGCTCTCAGGGACGGCATAAATCATTTCAAGACCTCTTTATCCATCAAGGCCCCCGGTATCCATAAGATCACTGTTACGGCAGAGCCGAAAGAGGATGAATCCATCACGCTGAACAACTCACGGTCTGTTTTCATCAGGACCATGAAAAGCAGGTTTAAGGTCCTTTATCTCTGCGGGACCCCCGGTTTTGAATATAAGTTCATTAAACTGGCTCTGGAATCGGATCCCGGTATCTCCCTGGACGCATACGCCAACGTACGCGGCGAGTTGAAAGCCTTACGGGAGGTCATGAAATACGACCTGGTCATCATCGGCGATATCAAATACAGGGACCTTCCCGATCCGCTTGTCCAGAGTATCCTGGGATACGTCCAGCGCAGGAACGGCAGCCTGCTGTTCCTGGGAGGCCGGAACAGCTTCAGGAACGGCGGATATCACCTTTCCCTATTCAAAGAGATCATACCCGTGGAATGGCAGGAGAGCGGCGAAATATTGAAATCGGAATTCAGCCTGAAGCTCACAGCAGCGGGCCTTACCGCCCCTTTCCTCCGTATGACAGATGACATGAACAGGGTGCAGGAATTCTGGGACAACCTCGCGCCCCTCAGCCTGATCAATGTAGTAAAGAGCGTAAAAAAAGGGACGCAGGTGCTGGCCGTGAGTTCCAGACAGGAGAACCTGGTCCTCCTGGCAGTCGGTCAGTATAAACAAGCCAGGATCGGTCTGTTCACCGGATACCCCACCTGGAAATGGGGATTCATCAACCTGGGCCTGGGAAACAGCGATAATCCTTTCAACGTTTTCTGGCAGCAGTTCGTCCGTTATCTTGTCAATTTCAACCTGGACAAGATCAATCTTTTCACGAACAAACTCATCTATAAAAAGGATGAGGATATTTTTGTGAAATTATTCCTGTACAGCAGGGATTTTACGCCTGTCCGCCTGCCTCAGGTGGAGATCAAGCTGCACAAGAAGACCGCAAAGGGATACGTATCCCTGACGAAATATCTTCTTAATCCCTCGCCGGCCACGGCCGGTCTTTATGAAAGCGTGATCACAGTAAAGGATTACGGGGAATACATGCTGGAAGCAGACCTGAAGAAATACCAGTACAACGCCAGGACATTTTTTATCATAAAAAATCCAGAGGTTGAATTATACGAACTGAAACCAGATCATAATCTGCTGAAACGGATCGCCGGCGAAACATCCGGTGAATACCTGAAGTACAAAGATTTCCATAAGCTGAACGGATTATTGAAAGCCGGGAAGATACAGTACCGGATAAAAACGGAGAAAAGCATCTGGGAGAACTGGTTCTTCCTGCTCCTGGTAATAAGCCTGCTCTCGGCGGAATGGTATATCCGGAAGAAGAACGGCTTGCCGTAAAAATTTCATTTAAACAGCGCCTGGGCTGTGCAGAGCTGGTAGTACAGGCCTTTTTTATCCTTGATCAGGTCAAAATGCCTGCCGACCTGCACAACCTCGCCTTCGTGGAGCACGAGGATCTTATCCGCGTGCTTAATGGTGGAAAGCCTGTGAGCGATAACGAACGTGGTCTTATTCTGCATAAGGTAGTTCAGGGCTTTCTGGACCAGGATCTCGGAATGCGTATCCAGGGCTGACGTGGCCTCGTCCAGGATCAGGACCCTGGGATTCTTCAGAATGGCCCGCGCGATGGAGACCCTTTGTTTCTCGCCGCCTGACAGCATAACCCCTTTTTCGCCGATATAAGTATTATATCTGTGTTTTAGTTTCATAATGAACGTGTGGGCATTGGCATGTTTAGCCGCGTCCATCACTTCTTCCAGCGGAGCGTCGGGCCTGTCGTACGCAATGTTCTGCCTTACGGTCCCTGCAAAAAGGAATGTGTCCTGGGGCACCATGGCAATATGTTTCCTGAGCGATTCCAGGCTGATATGGCTGATATCGATATTGTCTATATAAAGCCGGCCTTTTTTAATCTCATAAAAACGCGGGATCAGATTCCCGATCGTGCTCTTACCGCTGCCGCTGTGCCCCACAATAGCAATGACCTCGCCGGGCCTGGCTGTAAAGCTGACCTGCTTGAGCACAGGTTCATTCTTCTTGTATTCAAAAAGAATATGCTTGAATTTCACGTCGCCTTTCATTTCCAGAAGGTTTACGGCTGCTTTCCGGGTTTTATAAAGTTCTTCCTCGGTCTGCAGATCCAGGAGGTCGAAGATGCGTTTGCCCGCGGCCATGGCATTCTGAATGGCTGTATTCACGTCGCCCAGGCCTTTCAGCGGCTTGTACACCATGGTGGCCACGATGATATACCGGCCGAAATTACTGATATCGATCTGGCCGCTGAGCATCTGGTAGCCGGAGATGAGGATGACAAGGATCACGCCTATTATGCTTAAAAGTTCGTTCACGGGCTTCTGGAACGCGATGAGCCTGACCGCTTTCATGGCCCGCGCGTACGTGCTCTGGGTCAGGGCCCTGAACTTCCCGGTCTCAGGCTCCTCCTTTACGAATATCTTGATGACCTTGATGCCGGACAGGGTTTCCTGCAGGAAAGAAGTGATCTCCGAGATGTTCTCCACGATCTTTCTCTGGGCGTTCCTGATGGGCACGGAGAACTTTTTCAGGATATAACCGGTCACGGGAAACCAGAGCAGGATAAAAAGCGACAGCTGCCAGTTCAGGATAAAAAGGAGGCCCAGCAGGAAGAAAGCCTGGATGAAATCCTTGCCCAGGGTCAGGAACGAATTGAGCGTGCCCTGGAGCTGGCCTACGTCATTGGTGATCTTGGCCATGAGGTCGCCGATCTTGTTCTCGTCAAAGAACCGGATAGGATATTTGATGAGGCGGCCGTACAGATCGCGCCTGATATCCCTCAGCACTTTCAGCACCACGGAGTTCAGGGTGTATTCCTGGACATAAACAAAGAAGCCTTTTAAAACGATATTGGCCAGCACGATACCGCAGATAAAGAGGACCAGTTTGACCATCTGCGATCTACCTGTGAACTGTAAAAAGATGTTCAAGGCTTTATATGCGAAAGTAAAGCTCATCTCCTGATGGGCCGCGATCTGGTTCCCCACGCTGGCAAAGATATCAATAAAGAGCTTAATAATGTAGGAATTCACGATATCGCACTGAGTTAGGAGTGTTATGGCTAAAAGTCCCAGTATGACCCTGGGCCAGTATTTGATATAGTATTTAAAGATACGCCGGATGATCTTCATGTTGAAATTGATTATAATGAATAAAATTGGAAAAGCAAATTAATTTGCGGTTATCAGCCATGAAGAGACTAAGGCATGATGAAAAAAATAGCTGTAAAGGCATCTGAGCAAGGTAGTAAAGGTTATAAAGGTTAAAGGTCTTATAAGAACCTTTTCTTGGTGTCTTAGTGGCTAAAAAATACTTAAATCATTAAATTTATTTGACATTTTTCCAAAATAAGGTATGCTATTTATTAGAAGACAATACTAAAATATGCTAAATTTTATACTGGAACAGCCTGTTCAATCGGTGGAATATTATATATTTACCTTTGTGCGCACTTGGAACAGGTAAAAGTAACAGGGAAACTATTTTTCGTTAATTTTTTGGAGCAAGAACATTAAAATGACCCGCTCGATCAGAATGATCATACTTTTACTCCTGATATCAGGATTGCCTCAGCAGCTCCTGGCACGGAATTATTATGTCAAACAGAACGGCAGCAATGCGAACCAGGGGACCAACTGGGCCACAGCCTGGAAGACATTGCAGAAAGCTGCAGACACTATGGCCTCAGGCGACCAGTCTTATGTGAGTAACGGCACTTATTCCGAACAGGTCCTGGTTTCCGGCAAGAATAATTTTTCTTTTACCGGTTATGGCAGCTCCGTCCTGATCAGCGGCCGCTGGCAGACTAATTACAGTTTCAGGATCAAGAATTCTCAATATATCAAGATTGAAAATTTCAGGATCTGCTCAAATTTGACAGCCATGGTCTTCCTGACCAATTCCGATTATTGCCAGGTGAATAAGAATATTATTTTTGAGAACACGCAGACCCAGGATTACGGAAGCGGGATCAAGCTGATTGACAGTTGTTATAACAGAATCTTCGGAAATTTAATTTATAAAATCGAAGCGAATACTTTTGGTCCCAATAATTACTGCTATGGCGTTTATATCTATCTTTCCCATACCAATACCGTTATGAGCAATGAGATCAGGGAATCAGGGAGCGGAGCCCTGTCCGGAGGTGTGGATATCTGGTGTCGCGGTATATATGTTCTGAACAGCCGGTATAATCTTGTCCGGTTTAATTTTATTCACGATATGGACCACTGGGGCATTGATGTTGAAGCGGATAACACCAAGAGTGAACCTTATACTTACCTCAATAATAAGATAATGGATAACACTGTCGCCGGCATGGACCGGGGCATCAGCACACATGACGTACAGAGTGGCATCAGCGACGGTCTGAAAGGCCAGGTTATCGGAAGAAATAAAATATTTAATACCGCCAAAGGAATAGAATGGAATACATCTATTTTAGGGAGCGGCGCTAACGGCGGGTGGTGCTACAAGAACAGCATCGCTTCCAAAAAGACCAATTACAGTTATTTCGAGGGGTTCCCTCTCTCCCAGTGGCCCAAGATTAAGTTCGTCTACAATTCCGTGCGTGGATATTATTATGGTATCCCTTTCCAGAATTACGATTACCAGATGGCCAATAATATCATGGCCTCCAATTACAGCAGGAACCTTATTCAGACTGTCGGCGGCAGTCCTCAGGAGCTGACCTATTCCTGCACCCAGGCAGGCTATGTCGGCGCAGGAGTATCAGCCGGCACAGGCAATATATCCGGAGACCCGCTCTTCACAGGTGTGAGCAACACACGTTTAAAATGGAACTCACCCTGTATCGGAGCAGCCCAACCTGACGCGTCCGGCATCCGCGGTTCCATGGGCGCTCATACGGCCTATCTCCGGGCTGAACAGAATTCAGCGAACAATACCACTATATACACCATGACCTTTGTTACAAGCCCTTTTGACGGCTATATCCCGCCAAACGGCAGGATCAGAGTCGATTTTCCCAGCGGGTTCCTCTTCCTTTCACCATCCGTGATATCCCATAACCTGGGCGGCACCCTTTCCCTCATGGTCTCCGGCTCGAGCATAATGTTCACGCGCACCAGCGGCAGCACATTCCTCACCAATTCACCTGTACGCATCGTTTTTTCGGGCGTGAACAATCCCGGCTACAACGGCGATGCTTATTATTGTCTCATCACCACCATGAGCAACAACGGTACCATCATCGAACAGGAGGATTCCAATAATTTCAGGATCATCAACGGCATATCGCGTTCCAACATGAACAGTCCCTGGCCCATGTTCCAGAACAATGCCAGGCACACCGGTTCCACCAACAAGACCGTGCTGGGCGCACAGAAGAATCCGTATTTAAAATGGTTCTATGACTCAGGGAATGTCAATGGATCACCTGTCATAGGACAGGACCAGACCGTTTATTTCGCGGATAACATTAAATTATACGCTCTGACGAACGGCAAGTTAAAATGGGCATATTCCCTGGAGAATAACGTTTACAGTTCTCCCGCATTGGACATCGACAGCACGGTTTATATCGCGGATAACGCCAATAAACTGTATGCCGTCAGGAACGGCAGCCTGTTGTGGTCTTTTACGGCTACTAACAACTTCAACCGGGCTACGCCTGTTGTAGGCACGAACGGGCTTGTCTATATCGGCGACACCGGCGGCATCCTGTATGCTGTCAAGAACGGCCAGGTCAAATGGACATTCCAGGATGATACTGCGTTTTATTACAGCGCGCCGGCCATCGGCCCGGACGGCACCATATATATTGGAGGCGCCACATGGCCCAATTACAGGCTTTATGCTGTTACGAACGGTGTTAAAAAATGGAGCTACGGCCTTACCAATAATCTTTATTCTTCACCGGTAGTGGGAAAGAACAATACAGTATATTGCGCCACTTATCACTGGTCAACGAGCAAACTGTTTGCCATTACCAATATCCCGGGCACAACGAACGGCAGCGTGAAATGGGCCTGTGTTGTGGGTCCGTACCTTTACTCCTCCCCAGCCGTGGACACAAACAGCACGGTATACGTGGGAAGCGGTGATAATAACCTGTACGCCGTGACCAACGGCCAGGTCAAATGGACCTTTAGCGGCGGGGATGAATTCAACTCTTCACCCACCATCGGAAAGGACGGGACCATCTATATCGGTAATTTTGATTATAACCTGTATGCTGTGACTAACGGCAGCATGAAGTGGTCTTATAATACAGGCAGCTGGATCTATTACTCTACGCCGGCCATTGACCGGAACGGAACGATCTACATCGGCAACTCGAGCGGGCTTTATGCGGTTGACGAGGAGAATCCGCCCAGGCTTTCCTGGAGCAGCAACACAAGTTATTCCAATGACGGGGTACGGCCGGACAGGGGATACAGCGGCCAGTTCTTCCGGTTTGAGATAAAATACTCCGACATGGATAACGATTATCAGTCCACCAACCAGGTCTGGGTGGACATGAACGATGACGGCACGTACAGGATCTCTGAAAAATTCCCGCTTTACCAG
>JAQTRT010000222.1 GCA_028711675.1 bacterium
GAACAATACAAACAATATATACGGCGTGATGTGGCAGGCGCCGCTTCTGCCTGAAGAGAAACTCCGGGCTGGTCTGTTCGGTGCGGGCGTGAAAGAAGGTTATGACAGTCCCGACTATCCTACTTATCTTTACGGTATGGACCTGTCGTCCCGCATCCGTAAAGTGAACCTGACTGCTTTTTATATCAGACTGGCTGAACAGGAAGAGGCCATCCGGTATAACAGCATTCTCCAGTCCGGTTTCAGCCCTTCCCGTAACACGCTTAATAAGTTTACGGCAAAAGCGTCCAAAGGCACGGTCAGGAGGAACCTCTCCCTGGACATGGATACGGACCCTGTCCTGGAAATTTCCATTGTGGATACAGGGGACAGGAACATTGCCTGGGAACTGGAAGTGGATGACGGCAACGGCCGGGTGAGCCTGCAGTATATCACGGCTCAGGCCGGTGTGTTCAAATATAAGATCAGATCGCCCAGCGGATGGTCAGGTTTAAAATCCGTGAATGTTTATCTCAGCTTTTATAATTCTCCCGATGACCTGAGCGATAACAGCATATACGTGGATTATATCCGGATTTTTAACAGCAGCCGGGAATTGTATGAATTCGAAGATTTTTCCTCGTGGATCATACCGGATGACGTGACCGTTGAAGTGCTGGATAAGACCGCGGCCATGGAATCACTTCCCCGGGCATATTTTCCGTTCCAGGCCCATTATTACGGCCTCCGGATCAGGAAAGAGAAAGGAGATACCACCGGCTTGTTTGAAGTGGGATTGAATGATACGAAGGTCTCTCCTGTTGAGGAGAAAAAGGGTTACCAGGTCCGCGCCCGGCTGGATCACATGAAGCATGATCTGTCAGCCGGAGTGCAGTACGACCGGGTTAGCCGGGATTTCGATATCGGGGCCTTATCCGTTATACCCGAACCGCAGATGGATCTCAGGAAAGATGAATATTTCTCCCTGGGTCCGGCCTCCTTTTTCGGAAGCTGGGTCCAGGAATACGTGGAGATCGTGGCCATGCCGGATTATCTGAAGTTAACAGGTGAGGGCGGCCAGATCTATAAGTATTTTGACGTGGATCTGGATAAGTATCCCGTGCTTTCCCTGAAAGTCGGCGGGAACGTAAGCCGGGATTTCGAATGGGCCGTTTATGCCGAGGATGATTCTTCCTCTTTCCAGCTCGATTATTCCTCACGCACGGGCATTTATACCTATGACATCAAAGCTCTGACCGGCTGGAGGGGAAAGAAACATTTCAGGATCAGGATTAAAAAAGGTAAAGAGGACCTGTACCTGTACTGGGTCAAGTTCTGGCGTACGGGGGTGGAGCGGCGGTACGGATACGGTGAAGAGAGCCAGCTTTTGAATACGTCATTGTCCTATAAGGCCGCTGAAGATTTCGTCCTTTCCTCCGGATTGAAATTGTGGGACCAGCAGTTTTCCAGTTATCATTTTAATGTAAGAGGAAGTTATGATATCCTGCACCGGCAGGAAAACCTGGTCCGGATCTATGCGGATCTGAGCAGGAACCGGGGCGAGGAATTAATGGAAGTCGAAGCTTATCCCCGGCTCGATGAATACTTCGGGGCCGGTACGGGAATGACCTGCCGTTACAAGGGGAACAGGTTTGAGATCCCGCAGGCATCCCTGGATTACGGCCTTGATTTTCAGGACCGGGATTCGGTTTCCCTTCTCCGTTATAATTTCGGTGTCAGGTATTTAATGGTGGCCTGGCTGGGTTATACGATCCAGGGAAGGGATGGAAAGATCATTGACTCTCCTTTACAGGATACTACCCATGTATTCAGCCTGGACAGGGATATCCCCGTACTTCCTGATACCACGGTATTTTTCAAATACGCATTGACTTTTTATATCAACTGGAACGAAAAAGAATGGCAATATAACACGAATATGTTCGAGGCCGGTGTCAGGAGAAAAGCAGGATTTTTCCAGAGCCTGCTCGATCTTCAGTACCGGATCGGCGAATCCGGCAAGACCGTCAGGAACAGATACAGCGGTTTTTTATGCAAGCTGGAAGTCAGTCTGTTTTTATAGATCAGCTTTACCCCTTTCAGTGATTTGACATAAAGAGGAGTATGTATAGGATGAAAAGATTCATAATGCTGTTTGTGATTTTACTTTCAGCGCAACCCCTCTTTTCCCTCAATCTGAACCTGAACCAGGTCTCTTTCAAGAAGAACCAGGTTAATCCCGTGCTTACCCCGAAAGGATACAAATGGGAATCCCGGTGCGTGTATACACCCGCCGTGATCACCAACAACGGCCAGTACCACATGTTCTACAGGGGCCAGGACTGGAGGGACCGGTACCTGGGGTGGGGATACTGGAATATTTCCTATGGTATCTCCTCCGTCGGACATGCTGTCAGCAGCGACGGCCGGAACTTCACGCGGTATACCAATCCGGCTGTGTCGCCCACGGAAGGAAGCTATGACGACCGTGGCTGCGAAGACCCGCGCATTGCCTGTATTAATGGAAGGTATTATATTACCTATAACGGATACAGTACGTCCAGCCCCAGCACAAAGATCTGCCTCGCCAGTTCAGCGGACCTGGTGACCTGGGTCAAGCACGGCGAGATCAGCGGTTCGGGACTTTTCAACAGCAAGAAGCACGGCGCTCTCCTGGCCCAGAAAATAAACAACGTATACTGGATGTATTACGGCGATTCCGACCTCTGGGCTGCCACGAACAGGAACGAGCCGCCCACGACATCCGGTACACCGTGGAGCGGATGGGCCCTGGCTAATAACGGAAATCCGGTCATGCTCCGCAGGGGAGGCTATTTTGATTCTGACGCCATCCGGTCCGGACCTCCTCCTTTTATCAACAACGGCGATATTGCCTTGATCTATAACGGGATCACCCAGGACGCCGGTCTTACAGCCAATCCGCGGTTCAAGGGCCCGTTCATCAACGAGATAGGCTGGGTCACCTTCAGCAATACCAATCCGGTTAAAATAAAGGAACGGTGCAGTTCATCTTTTATAAAAGTCACGAAATTTTTTGAACAGATCGGGAATGTCTATAACAGCGTTTTTGCCTCGGGCATGGTGGATTTTGGGACGAATTTTTTCCTTTATTACGGCGCAGCTGACTGGTGCATTGCCATGGGTGAGGGAAAAGGGCCCCAGCCGGCCATCCCGCGCAATTATTACGTAAATGATACAAGCACCAGCGGTGATTCCTGGTGTTCGGCTCCGGGCAGCGATGATAATGACGGCCTGTCACCCGGCGCTCCCATGCGCAGCCTGGCGGCTCTTCTTGATTCTTATGCCATGTGCGGAGGCAGCGTTGTGTATGTGGATAAAGGTTCCTATCCGGAAGGCAACATCAGCCTGAATAACATTACCAATGCCGGCGGGAACAATTATTTCATCATCCGGGGAACGGGCAATACCAGTTCAGGCAGTGTCCTCGATGCCCAGGGCAGCAGCACGGTCTGCCTGGGTTTGCAGAACAGCCATAACGTGAAGGTCCTTGATTTGCACATGAAAGCCGCGACCCAGGGCATCATCCAGCTCCTGCATTGTTCCAATGTGGTGGTATCCAACTGCTGGGTCAAGCAGAGCAGCCAGCACGGTATCCTGATCAGGAATTCCACGAACCTGAAGGTCGTGGCCAATAAGGTGGGCGATAATACGGATGCCAATAATAATTTCGGTATCCTGCTGGACGGCTACTCATCCCGGAATTATTTTTTTAAGAACCTGATATGGCGGAACGGCTGGGCCGGCATTGAGATCAGGAACATAAGTATGAGCAATACCATTCTGTCCAATATTATTTTCCGCAACGCGGAAGAAGGTATCAAGGTCCATGCAGGCACGGGCGGCGGCCCTTCCATCGGCAACCGGATCCTGGGGAACCAGATCTACAGCAACAATACCTCGAACGGGGCGGATAAGGGCGGTATCCGCATCATTGATAATTCGGACAGAACGCTCATCAGGAACAACGAGGTGTTCGGCAATATCCGGGAATGGAACATCGGGCTCAGGAACGTGAAGAACTGCGTCGTGAGCAATAATATGGTGTATAATTGTGTCGTCCAGTCGGGCGGCGAGAACGTGGGCCTGGGCTTCTGGAACGTGACCAACTGCTTAATTAAAAAGAATAAGATTTACGGCAATCCTTACCATGGCATCAAGATGACGGATGCTTCGGTCAATAATATCCTGGAGAACAACCGTTCCTTCAATAACGGCTATGACGGTATCCAGATATTCGCGGCTTCCCATCATAACCGGCTTTACAGGAATCTTTTTTATAAGAATAACCGCGACGGATTAAGAACGGACAGTTCACAGCAGACCGTCGTTTTAAACAATACATTCTTCGGGAACAGCCAGAGAGGCATCCTGTTCGACAATAATTCCACGTCCTGCACTCTGCGGAACAATATCAGCCAGAGCAACGCCAGGTCAACCGGTGATTACGGATACCAGACCGCGAACGGATCTTCGTTCGGCCAGCATCAGTACAATACTGCGTACGGGAACGGGAATACCGGCAGTCTGAACTTCAGCTTCGGTCTTGACGCGACGGAGATACAGTCCAATGCCCGGTTCCAGTCCACGATTACCACAGATTCCAATTTTCTGTACCTTTCCACAGACAGCGCCTGTATCGACGCGGGCTCTCCTTCAGACCCTGTCTCGCCCTGCGATGCCAGTGTTATTGATATGGGTGCCGTAGAATATTACAACGGCGGCGCCTGTTCCCTCCTGCTTTTTTTATGGAAGGGAACAGAAGAGGATAAGGGCTTTTCCCTGTTCCCGGCAGGCGGTCTGGTCCTGGAAATCTCCGGGCTTGATATGAGGAGCAGGTTTTCCCCGGCGCTGTTCAGGGGGGCACAGGTTCGTTCTGCTGGAGTGAACTTATGATGAAAATGGATATGAATATAAAAAAGTTTTTCTTACTGCTGATCCTTTTCGGGCTTGCATTTTCCTCCCCTCTGGCCGGTTCTTTTACCATTGACGAGTTCACCAATCTGAACTGGCAGAGATATGAAGGGAATCCCATTATGTACCCGGCAGGGACCACGTTCGAGGCTTATTCCATCTTTAACTGCGCCATCACGGAAAAGGACGGAAAATTTTATATGTTCTACAGAGCCGAGAACTGGGACGG
>JAQTRT010000013.1 GCA_028711675.1 bacterium
CGGCGTGCCTTCGAACAGGATCTCGCCTCCCTGTCCCCCGCCTTCAGGCCCCAAATCAATGACCCAGTCCGCCTGCCGGACCACGTCCATGTTATGCTCGATTACGATGACCGTGTTGTTGTTCTCCACCAGGGAGCGGATGATATTGAGCAGCTTCTCGATATCCGCCATGTGCAGGCCTGTGGTGGGTTCGTCCATCATATAGATATTCCCTTTCTTATGAAGTTCCGAGGCCAGCTTGATCCTCTGCGATTCCCCGCCCGAGAGCGTGGAAAGGGGCTGGCCGATCTCCAGATACCCGAGGCCCACGTCATCCAGCACCCGTAATCTCCGCACGATCTCCGGTGTTCTGAAAAAACCTACGGCCTCTTTAACAGTCGTGTTCAGAACATCATTGATGTTCCTGTCCTGATATTTCAGTTCCAGCACCTTGTCCGTATAACGCCGGCCCTGGCACTCATCGCACTGGACCTTCACCTCGTCCATGAAGCTCATCTCCACACTGATCGTACCCAGACCCCTGCATTTTGGGCAGGCCCCTTTTGAATTGAAACTGAAAAGGGAAGGACTTCCGCCTGTGGCCTGCGCGTACTCTTTCCGGATCAGGTCGAAGATGCCGATATACGTGGCCGGATTAGACCGCGAGGATCTGCCGACAGAAGACTGATCTATTACGATCACATCCCGGTTCTCGCTCAGAAAGACATCCTGTATCAGGCTGCTCTTCCCTGAACCAGCCACTCCGGTGATACAGGTCAGGACTCCTTTGGGAATACGTGTCGTAACATTCTTTAGATTATTCAGCCTGGCATTCTTGATCTCAATGTATTCCATCCATTTTTTAGGTTCGCTTTTAATAACGCTGCTCTGGCCCAGGTAACGGCCGGTCAGGCCGGAGGACTTCGCTAATCCGTCCACAGAGCCCTGATACACGATCTCGCCGCCCTTTATCCCTGCCTCAGGCCCGATGTCGATGATATAATCCGCGCTCCGGATGATGCCGGGATCATGCTCCACCACAAAGATGCTGTTCCCTTTGTCTCTCAGCCTCTTCAGCATCTCTACCAATTTCCGGTCATCTCTGGGATGCAGCCCGATAGAAGGTTCATCCAGGATATACATCAGGTCCACCAGATCGCAGTCAAGCTGCCTGGCCATCTTTACTCTCTGCGATTCACCGCCGGAAAGCGTAGCCACGGACCGGTTGAGTGAAAGATACCCTACCCCGATCTCGATGAGATGGGAAAGAATCTGCCTCATCTTGCGGACAAGGGGCCTGGCTACGTCCCCTTCCACAGACTTGAGGAACCCGTCCAGATCCGTTAATTCCATGTTCACCAGTTCGGGGATGCTCCTTTGGTTCAGCTTCACGCTCCTGGCCTTCTCGTTAATCCTGCTCCCTTCGCAGGAATCGCAATCTGAATAGACAAAATATTTCTGGTACGCGTTCTTCTTCTCTCTCGGCAGTTCGGCCTGGGCCTTGTTCACATAAACCCTTTCCAGTTTCCTGATAATGCCTTCGAACTTTTTAGAATAGATGCCGGCTCCATGCTTTTTTTCAACAGGAATACCTTTGGCATAGAGAAGATCATTCAGTTCAGCCCTGGAAAAATCCCTGATCTTCTTATCTGGATTAAAAATCAGCATAGCTACCATCTCGCGCCAGTTCCAGCCTCCGGTCTTATAATCCGGATGGAGGATAGCGCCTTCCCGGATACTCTTCTCCGGATCGAGCAGCCGGCTGGCATCGATCTTCATCCTTTTCCCCAGGCCCTTGCAGTCCGGGCACATACCCAGAGGATGGTTGAAACCGAAGACAAAGGAGGGCCCGATGAACGGGTCCCCGCACCGCGAGAAAAGAAGGCGGAGGTATGTATACAGTTCCGTGGCTGTGCCCACCGTACTCCTCAGTGTCGTGCCCATCCGCTTCTGGTCAATGACGATTGCCGTGGAAATATTGCTGATCTCGTCCATGTCGGGCTTGGAGAGCTTGGGCATCCGGCTTCTGGCAAATGAAGAGAAAGTCTCGATCAACTGGCGCTGGGCCTCGGTATAAATAGTATCAAAGACAAGCGACGATTTCCCGGAACCGGACACTCCGGTAAAAACCACGATCCTGTTTTTAGGTATCTCCAGGGAGATGTTCTTTAAATTATGAACTCTGGCACCTTTGACCATTATATTCTTTTCCATGGGAACAATCTCCTTTACAAAAAATTTCCATTCCAGACTGCAGGGGCAAAGGTTCCCTCCTGCTCCTTTTCGTAAACAGCAGACCTTTAACGGATATTTATATCCTGATAATGATCAAACCTTGAATTTATCTTTGAATGATGCCAAAGGTTCTTTATACTGGTACTTTCCGCTTACCTTATCCGTATGAATGGCTTTTTCAGGGCAATGGTTGAAACAGTTCCAGCATCCTTCGCAGAAATTCCGGTTGAAAACAGGGAAAGGATCGAGACTGACAGCTTTCCGGTCACAGAGAGAGACACAGACTCCGCATTTTTTACAGAGAGCCCGGTCTGCGGCCAGTCCCTTTACGGCGTTCAGGGCCATTCTCCTGGCCGGGATTGGGAGCAGACTCATTAAAAACCCTGTCCTGGCATGATAAACCGGGGGGACACGGCCTTCCCGGATCATGTCCGCGGCTTTCTGTAATCCTGAAAGGAAAGCTGAAAACCGCTGTAATTCCTGGTCCGAAGGAGCTTCTTCATTCCCCCATCCCCTGGATATGAGGGGCGGATAATTCTCCGGTGTATGGAGCGTGGAGCCCGCGACAACACGGAATCCCCTGGCGCGTACCGCCTGTTCCAGGACCTTCAATGTCCTCCCGGACATCATGCCGAAGGTGTTGAAAATGAACGCCGGCATGTCCTTCTGTTTTTCCAGCCGGCCGATGAAACGGCGCATGAGCGGCGGTATTCCCCAGTAGAACGCCGAAGCGGCGAATCCCGCCAGCGAATACCGGGAAAGATCGACGGGTGTGTTTTTTTGAACATCATAAAGGTCAAAAACCGTCTGCGGGACCCGTGCCGCGATATAACGGCAGACCAGGCGTGTATTGCCCGAGCCGGAATAATAAAAAATAATGCCTTTCATTTTGATCCCTCCGTCCTCTTTCTCCGCGCGGCCGCCAGGTCTTCCCTGTATTCCCTGAGCCATTCCAGCTCTCCCCGGATCAGATTCTGGGGCCGTTTGGCCAGGGCCAGGCTGTGGACAGGGCATTTGCATTTGACCAGGTATTTCTCAAGCTCTTTATAACAAGCCAGGCCTTCCTCAAGTTTTTTCCGGTATTCTTTAAGGCATTCTTCCGCTTCCTTCCGGCTCAGCAGATCGAGATGGGAAGTGGCCAGATCGATGCGGTAGACCATTTTTTCCGGTTCCGAAAGGATCCGGCTGATCCCGGACCGGAGGGTCTTCATCCCCTTTTCAGTGGTTCTGTAGATGATCTGGGTGACATGGTTCTGGGAAAGCCTGGTTTCGCCCCTGATAAATCCCTTTTTCTCAAGTTTTTTAAGGAGCTTATACACCGAGGACATGGATATTTCCGTCCATTCCCGCATGGACCTGTTCTTGATCTCCTGTTCGATCCGGTAGGCATGCATAGGGCCTTCGGAGAGCAGTCCCATCAGGGCTGTCTCCCTGGCTGATAATGTCATATTACCATATTGTAGTATTACCATATATACCAGTATACCCTCTTTTTTTTATTTGTCAAGTAAAAAAGAATACCGAAAAAAACAGGGTCAATTATGATCCGGCTGCGCCTGTACGAACAGCTCCGATATTTTTAATAAAGAGAACTTGAAAATTCCTTGCCACTCAAGTCCATAAATTATGTAGTTTTAAAGAACGCCGTGGTTCTGTTTGATATTTGACAAGTTGTAAAAAGTATTATTGCCGTCCCCCTTCCTTGTGTGCATCACCCGATAAGATTAAAAAGCCAATCCAATGCCTATGCCCAATCCGGCCCAGCTAAAACCGGAACCGGCGCGGCCGCTGTAGGTTTTAGACTGTTTGTTATTCTCAGCATCAGTATATTCCACTTTAACATCACCTATCATAGACAAGGCGACACCTGTAGAAACTTCCACTAAGATGGGTCCGGAGATCATTTTATAGCCAAACCACATATTAAAAGCAAGACCTGAAGCCGAACCTTCTGTTTCTTTTGCAACATAATTATCAAGATAGCTGTATTTCACAGTCGCAGACATATAATTCAAATAAAGACCGGCAAAAAGACCCGTGAGTCCTTCCTTGGCAGGATAATAACGTATTCCAGGGCCGCCTGAAAATGCGGAAAACTTCCAATCGTCAAGGTCCCAGGATAAATATTTGATCTCCACCGGTAATCCCAGGTTAGGGCTTAATTTATATTCAGCCTCAAAGGAATAGTAGCCAATAATTAATCCCATGGGATAAAAAGTTACTGTAAACTGTGCGGGATTCTCCTTAGATATTTCCTCTCCTAAAAGTAAAACAGGCAGCGTACATAAAATGAACGCTAAGATCAGAACTAAATATCTTTTTCTCATTTTCTTCCCTCCTCCTTTTTAAATTTTAATATTCCGGCATCTTTATATGTTTCCCCTGTTATGTGTAAGCGCGATCGTGACCAGACATCGTACAGACGGACCGCTGTTCCCTTATTCCCTGAACTGATAATGTTTCTTCACGGCTTCTTTAATGTCCCAGACGCATTTCAAACCCTTGGGGAAAGTAACCAGGTCATCGGCCCCGAAGCTTACAGGCTCGCCGTTCTCGGGCGTGACCACTACCCTGCCCTTGAGCAGATAACAGATTTCCGTGGAATCATAGGACCAGTCGAACCGGGAAACCTCCTTCTCCCAGACAGGCCAGCTGAACACGCCCATCTTTTTCAGGGTTTCCTTATCGGGTCTCTCTACTTTAATGGCCGGCATAATCCACCTCCTGTCTTTTCCCTTTCTCTTTCTTAATGATAACAACGGTAAAATTGGATGCCATGGCAGCCAGGGCTCCCACGGCGGCCAGGACCGGCGCAAAGGCTATACCTACGATACCGATAGTGAGGGGGATCTCCAAATAAGGTTTGCCTTTGTCATCTTTAATGATGATCTTCCGGATATTCCCCTCATGGACGAGCTCCTTGATCTTCTTGAGAAGCTCCTCCCCTTTTACCTTAAATTCATTCTTCTTTTCACTCATATGTTCCTCCCATGCTGTAATCACAAAAGCCCGGTTTGCAAAACGGGATAGCCGCCGGATAATCTAATTAAATTCAAGGTTTTCTCCTTCGGATCGGGCTCTGCCGGACGAATACGCCTTCAAATCCGGGAGAGACGCCTTTTATCGTACCGGAATCAATAATGGTAAAGATTGTCTGGCCTTTGGTCGGCACGTTCACATAGACCGCGTTATCCCTGATCTTATATTTCAGGCTGGTGGTCCGCATGCCCAGTATCTCGAACTTGACCATACTGTTCTTATTGAACTCGATGTAGCTGATAAGCCCGGCTTCCCGGGAATAGTACCTGCCCGTCAGCCGGGGTTTCATGAGCAAACTTGCCAGGAGCAGCAGTAAAATCACACCGGCAATTGAGAGCAGCCACGCATAAGCTTTATTCTTCATCACAACACCTCCTCTTATCCGGCCCAACTGATGATATAATCCCAGCTGGCCGGTCTCACCACGTCCTTTATCTCTTTCCATTTCCCCTTCAGCCTCAGTTCCTCACACGCAAGTTCAAAATGACACATGGCAATACCGAGTTCCATGCTGTGCGGTTTGATGCCCAGGAAAACAGCGTTGTCCCTGGCAAAGAAATGGAAAACAGGCTTATTGACCTCCTTGATCACGCGCCAGGGCTGGATATTGATGCCTGAGGGCGCCAGGCGTACACATTCAAGGGGGATGCGGTATCGTCCGGCCTTTTTTTCCAAAAGCGGCTGGTCCGGCTTCCCTTCGAAAAACACTTCAGCCCATGCTTTACGGACACCGGCCCGTGCCATGAACCGCGTCAGTTTTTCCAGAAGAGACCTTTTCCGGTCCGGGTAGCCGATGGGCGAGATAGCAGGCAGGATCTCATTCCCTTTCAGCCCTATTTTTTCTTGAAAACCTTTCTTGTTGAAAGTAAGCGCCATCCAGCACGTACCCAGGCCCAGGCGGGTCAGTTCCAGGATCGTCCGTTCAAAACAATATCCGTAATCCACCATGCACCGGGGACCCGGCCTGATAACTCCGCCGAAAAAAAGGCTCGTACCCCTGATAAACCCGTAAGTACCGAGTCTCCATAGTTCTTTCTTCTCCAGGCCGGAAAGATCGAGCAAACGGAACCTTACCCTGTTGCCGAAAGGGCCTCTGGTATTTATTCTTAAGGCTTTATTGATCCTTTTTTTCTCTTTCCTGTCTAATATCTCCCCGGAATAAGTGCGGACGGAGATCCTTTTTTTAATAACCCCTATCATTACTGATAAAATACACTTTTTAAATCAACCTTCCAATATTTATTTAAAAACCAGCTTATCCCCCCTTTTTTGTAAAATACCTTTGACTTTATTTTTTATTGAAATAACATATACCTTACAAAGTTCGTTTTAGAAAAAGCGGGAAACCATGAAAAATAAAAAAAATATCAGGTCATCATTTTTACGGGCAGCTGTTCTTGTTCCCTTTATACTGCCGGTCTGTTCTTCTCTCCGGGCTGAATCCCTTTCCCTTGAGATATATCTCAAACAGGTGAAAGAGAAGAACAAGGCGGTCCTGGCCGGCCGGACCGCTATCCAGGCAGCTCAGGAATCCATGGCTTTGAAGAGCCTGCTCATTTCCCCCTATCTTTTTGCCGATCTTCAGCATGCCAAGGATAAAAGCCGGAAGCTCGATTCGGCTTCTTACGGCACATCCAGGATGCAGGATGAATACCAGGTCGGCCTGGAACAGCAAACCCCTTATGGCCAGAGCGCCAGGCTCTATTACCAGAACACTTTCACGTCCGTTGACGGTGCCAATCCTCTGTACCTTCCTTATTCGGAATATAATGAATCCAGGTTCACCCTTGAGATCAAACAGGACCTCTGGCGTAATTTTTTCGGCCGTGCCACACGGGCCGGCCGGAAAGCTATTGAAGAAAAATCCAAAGCCCAGGTACAGGAGCAGGCCTATCAGGTCAAACAGATCCTGGTCCAGGCTGAGATGCTTTACTGGCGGCTCTCTCTTGCCAGGAAAATGGTCCAGCTTGAGAAAGACCTGCTGGCCCGTTCTCAAGAGCTCTATAACTGGGTAAAACGGAGGGTGGACCTGAAGCTCCAGGACCGTTCCGACCTTATGCAATCCGAATCCGATGTCCTGGCCCGCACCCTGGAACTATCCTCAACAGAGGACCAGGAGAAACTCCTTACCCGTAATTTTAACCTGATGAGAGATGCAGACTCGGATATTGTAACAGAGGAACTTATCCTGCCGCAGGAGGAGTATTTTAAGGTTCCTGAATTGAACGAAAAATCCCCGCTCCGGAAGGACATACGATCCCTGATGCATTATCAATCCGCTTTCCGGGAGCAGGCTCTTTTGAACAAGGAGAACACATTACCTGAACTGAATGTATATGTCTCGGGCGCTCTGAACGGCCTGAACCAGGAATTCTCAGAGGCATTCTCCGATTCAACAGGCACGAAATATTACACTTTAGCCGCGGGCTTATCCCTGCGTATGCCTCTTGATTTCATCCATAGCCACAGGGCCAGAAAAGGATATGACCATGAAGCCGACGCCAATGAGACCTTTCTCAGCCAGAAAAAACTAAGCGTCCAGACCGAATGGAGCGAACTGATACGCAAGCTGAAAAAAACCTATAAGCGTTTTCAGCTGGTAAAAGAACTGGAGACCCTCCAGAAGAAAAAAGCCGACTATGAACGCATGCGGCTGCAGAAAGGGAATACCATCACGCTCCAGGTTCTGCAGTTCGAACAGGATTATGCCCAAAGCCAGCTGGCCAGGCTGGAAGTGGAGATGAATCTGCTGGAACTGCTGGCACAAATAAAACTATATGAAGAATGAACGGTTTTTTCCCAGCATCTGACCGGGTTCTTAAAAAACCGTAACACAATGCTGGAAAAACCGGAAGATACAGAGATCATCCTATGAGGACCAAGAAATGAAATTATCAGAATTATCCGTTCACCGGCCTGTTTTCATCACTTCACTTGTCATACTGATGCTGGCCACCGGTTTTATATCCATGTTAAGAATGCCGGTCGACCAGTTCCCGAACGTCACCCTCCCCTTCCTGGGTGTGACCATTATTTATCCCGGTGCCGGCCCTGCGGAAATGGAGAACCTCATTGCCAAGCCGCTGGAAGAGGAGGTCCGGACCATTGCCGGCGTTAAAAAGGTGAACTCTTTCAGCAGCGAGGGCGTTACCTTTGTCTGGGCGGAATTCGCCCTGGAATCAGACCCGGATTACTGCGAACAGCAGATGCGCGACCGTGTAGCCATCGCGCGGGCTAAAATGCCGAAAAATATCGAGGAACCGCTGGTCAGGCGCTACAGTTTCGCGGACCAGCCGGTGCTTACTTTCAGCGTGCAGGGCAAAGGCACGCCGGACCAGCTGTATGAACTCGCGGATAGGAAGATCAAACCCAGCCTGGAACAGGTGGATAAGGTGAGCCATATCAAGATCTTCGGCGGCAATAAGCGGGAGATACAGGTCCAGCTCGACAGGAAAAAGCTTGAATCCTATGAACTTTCTGTGTCCCAGGTAGCCCAAGCCCTTGAAATGGGCGGGCAGAACATTCCTCTGGGTAAAAGACCCGATTCAAAGAACCCGGATAAAGAATGGATCTACCGGTCGCTGGGCGAATTCAATTCCCTTGCGTCCATCCAGTCCGTTATCGTAAAATTCCTCGGAAACGACGTGCCTGTACGTCTGGCCGAGATCGGCCAGGTAGTCGACACCTTTGAGGATGAGACCACACGGGCATTCCTGAACGGCAGACCCACACTCATCATGGAGGTTTACCGCCAGTCCGGGGCTAATACCGTTGCCGTGGCAGAGGACGTAAAAAAGGTGATCAGTGAACTGAATACCAGCATCCTGAAACAGGATCACCCTGATGTCCATTTGACTATTTTAAGGGACGGAGCCAGGCCCATCCGGAATAATATCGCGGACGTGGCGGAATCCATCATACTCGGTATCCTTCTTACTGTCTTCGTTGTTTATTTTTTCCTGGACAATTTCCGTTCGACCATTATCACCAGTATCGCCATACCCACTTCCCTCATCGGCGCCTTTGTCCTTGTTGCCATTGCCGGATTCTCCGTGAACATGCTCACGCTCCTGGCCATGAGCCTGGCTGTCGGGCTTCTGGTGGATGATTCCATTGTTGTGCGGGAGAACATCTTCAGGCATCTCCAGATGGGAAAATCGCCCGGTAAAGCAGCCATAGACGGCACATCCGAAGTAACATTGGCTGTCGTTGCCTCGACCCTGACCATCGTGGCGGTCTTCGGCCCCATTGCCTACATCCAGGGCATAACCGGGAAATTCCTGAAAGAGTTCGGCCTGACCGTTTGTTTCATCATGTTCATCAGTCTGTTCGATGCCATGACCATCGGCCCCATGCTCTCAGCCCTGTTCATGGAGGATAAAAAAAGAAACGCCTCCCGGTTCCAGAAGCTGCTGGATAAGACCATTCATCCCCTTGTGCATGGTTTCGAGATCATCCAGGAAAATGTGAAGGATTATTATGCTAAGATCTCTCTCTGGACAGTTCTTCATCCGGGCCGTGTACTTCTTATAAGCGTTGCCTTCTTCCTGGCCAGCCTGTTCACACTGCCGTTCATACCCAAGACCTTTCTCCCCACGCCGGACCAGGGAGAAATGGTGGTCACGCTGGAACTTCCGCCGGGAGCCAGCCTGGATGCCACCCAGGAGATCGCGGATAAAGCGGACAGCATCATCCGCCGGAACAAGGAAGTGGATTACTCGGCCCTGGTGGTGGGCGACGAGAACGGCGACCCGACCTCGTCCAGCGTCTTTGTTAAACTCGTGCCGGAATCCAAACGGAAAATAAGGACCAGTGATTTTAAAAAAATGCTCCGTCAACAGCTGAAAGGATTTGAGCCGTACAGGGTAAAGATCCGGGATTATGATATCATGTTCGGCGGTGAACGTCCTTTTGTCATGAACCTTATCTGCAGTGATCCTGAACTTCTGGAACAGACAGCGCTTAAGGTTCTTGAGGCCATGAAAATGAATCCTAAATTCCTCGAAGCGGACCTGAATTTCAGGCCGGGCAAGCCGGAACTGCGGCTCATCTATGACCAGGTCAAAGCCAAATACCTGGGCGTATCGACCATGATGGCAGGCGGAGAGGTCCGCGCCCAGATCGAGGGCATGACCCCTGCTAAATTCAGGGACATGGGAGAGGAATGGGATATCCGGGTACGCTTGCAGAACGCGGACCGCGATTTGAAACGCACTTTTGAACAGGTACTTGTACCGAATATGAATTACAGGCTCGTAAACCTTTCCCAGGTGGCCAAGCTGGTACCCAGAGAAGGCCCGTCCACCATCTTCAGGCAGAACAGCCAGCGCGTTATCGAGATCTCCGCCGATATGGCCAAGAACACGGGTATCGGCGATCTGATGTCATGGATTACGAAGGAAATGAAGGAAAAGAAGCTTCTTCCTCCGGGCGTACATTACGGTTTCGAAGGACAGGGGCAGCAATTCGAAGAGATGTCACAGAACATGATCCTGGCCGTGGTCCTGGCCATCCTTTTCATCTACCTGGTCCTGGCAAGCTTATATGAATCGTTCCTGAAACCGTTAGCTCTGCTCATACCGCTTCCATTTGCGGTAAGCGGCGCTTTTATCGCTCTCTGGCTGGGTGGCCAGTCGCTTAATATTTATTCCATCATTGCTACGGTCATGCTCCTGGGCATTGCCACCAAGAACTCCATTTTATTGATCGATTATACGAACCAGCTTATGGCCAAAGGAAAGAAACTGAAAGATGCCCTTATTGAAGCAGGACGCATCAGGCTGAGACCCATCCTGATGACCTCCATGACCACAATTGCCGGAACCATACCCCTGGCCATCGGGCTGAACGAAGCCTCACGCCAGCGCTTCAGTATGGGCTGGGTCATTATCGGCGGCATGATCAGCTCGACCGTATTGACCCTGATCGTTGTTCCGGCCGCTTTATCGTTCTTCAGGAAGAAAAAGAAGAAATAAATTGAGCCACCAAGACACTAAGGCATGAAGCAAAAGGAAAAAATTCCTGGCCTTTAAAACCTTTACAGCCTTTATAACCTTTTTTATATTACTCTTAGACTACTGAACTACTCACGGTTGATCCACTCTTTGGCGAACCAGAGCCCGGGCCGCGTACCGATCTCATGGTAATATTTATACTGCTGCACGGAAGCTATATACCACCTGGCTTTTTCAATGATCTCCTGGCGCAGGCCGTCATTGATGCTCAGGATCACGATATCGTTCTGGACCGTATAGGTCTGGTCATCCGGAGTGTTCGCGGAAAATTCGATCTTTAAAATTCTGAACCACTGCATCTTCACGCTGTTCCTCTGTTCGAATTCCTGGACCTCGTCCTCGGACGGCTTGACGCAAAAAAAGGATACGACATCCCCGAAATTCATCAGTTCCAGTTTTTTCACGAAAGTATCAAGCATGGTATCGGACGCGTCCATATTAAGCCGTCCCCACGTTCCGCCTTTATCCACGCGCCAGAGTGAGATATTCTCGTTGGCACCCTCTTCTTTCTTATCTTTCTTCTTGGAAAAAAGTCCCATGAAAAGCCTCCTTAATGAAAATTCAGCCACCGAATGACACAAAAATTCACAGAACATGAAAAATAAATTTACAAAATCTCTTTATTCCTGTTTTCTTATTATCACAATAATTCCGTTTTTCTTTCTGTGTTTTTCTGTGGTCTCTTATCCTTAAAATAATGACGTTCTTTCCCCTTCTTCTCTTCCCAGATGACTCCCCTCGTCCGGATAAAAAGGATCTAATCTTCGGTCAATACCGGAAAAATAACTGATTCAAAAAGGAAATCCAGTATTTATTTTTGTACGCTTCTTTTTTTCCGCGGGTTTAAGGGACCTTCTGTGGACAGGATTACCCTCGACATAAATAGCCTTGTACGGCAGGGTTGGACAGACGTTCTCGCACGCGCCGCAGCCGATACAGATCTGCGGATTGATCTCCGGCCCGAAAAGGCCCTTGTACGGGACCAGGAATACGGCCTTGGTGGGACAGTGTTCGGAGCAGGCCCCGCATTCCGTCCGGCTTGTGTAAACGATGCAGTTCTGTTTAACAAGGTTCACGTTGCCGATCTGTGTCTGTTTCTTCTTTTCCAGGGGAATGGGCTGGATAGCGCCGGTCGGGCATACCCGGCTGCACAGGTTGCACTCATACTCGCAGAAACCACGTGAATAATCGAGATGCGGCTGAAAAAGGCCGGAAGTGCCGTAAGAAAAAAGAGAGGGTGTGATCACACGCGTGGGGCAGGCGTTCACGCAGAGATGACAGCCGGTGCAGTGCCGCGTGAACCGGCTGATCCCCTGGGAACCGGGAGGAGTTACGGGATATTTTTTCCTGATCTTCAGAAAAGGCAATGCCTGGCCGGCCCACAACGGAAAGGACTTGAAGAGCAGGAGAAGAGATGAAAAAAGAAAGATCAAAAATCCGCGACGGGAAGCATCAAGGCCGTTACCTGCTGTTTTCAGGCCGGAAGAGGCTCTTCCGTACGTTAGTGCCGCGACAGGACAGCGGTCCAGGCAGTTGAAGCAGGCTACACACCGGTCCGGATCGATTTTCCGGTTACGGTTGTCGATGCAGCCGGCTTTGCAGATCTTTTCGCATGCTCCGCACCCGGTGCATCTCTCTTTTTCGATCTTTATCCTGAAAAGGGAATAACGCGAGATCAGCCCGAGGCTGATACCCACGGGACAGAGAAGATTGCAGTAAAGACGGCTGAAAAAAAAACACAGGATACCGATTCCAATAAAAAAAAGAAACGTAAGGAAAAGAACGCCCGGATCAAGGAGGTGAAGAGAGATCTTGTCGAAATCATATATACCCCGGTACTCCAGGAAGGAGATAAAAGAATTATGAACGGACAGGAGAACGGGTTTCACCAGATTCACGCTGATCCGGCCGGACGCGCTGAACGGCTCAAAAAGGCCGAAGAGGATCATGGAACCGGAAAGGACAGAGACAATAATGATGACCAGGAACAGATACCGGAATCCGTTATAAGGCTTAATGTACTTTAATTTACGTTTAAAAAGAAAGACAAACAGGTCCTGGAGCAGGCCGAAAGGACAGAATCCGGAACAGTAGACGCGTCCGAACAGGAAAGTAAGAAAGAAAACAAGAATGAATCCGCAAGAACCAAAGCCGATACCTAAAGTGAGAAATTTCAGGAAAGAGGTCCCGGCCTGGAACCACGCCAGGACTTTCACGCCAAGAGACGAAAAAGATCCGATATCCAGGAACAGGACGATAAAAAGGAGGGACATAAAAAGCGAGAGTATGATCCTTATTCTCTTTAATATATTCCGGTCTTTCATATGACGACACTCTTTGCCGGGTTCATATCCTGTTACAGGGTTATCCTTTCTATGTTCAGTTTGTTCAGGTCCATCTCGCCGAGTTTCCTGGCTGCGGCTATCCGGATGTATTCGATGCCGGAAGGCTCAACACCAAAGACCTTGGCCGCAGCCGTATCAGCGGCCACCATGTCCCGGGAGATGATCTGTGTCTTCATCAGCGTCACATCAGAAGCGGACACACCGCGCGGGCCGTTCCCGAGCATGACCCTGTAGGCGTCCACCACGTTCAGGTCCGGTTTGCGGCACGCGGCAAAATCCGCGATGCACTGGTGCAGATCGTTCCTGTGCCAGTACCCCCTGTCCCACACGATGCCCATCAGGTTCTTCATGGAGCTGGTGAGCCGGGCGCTGCCGTGATCTTTAAGAACAGGGACATTGATAAAGACATCCGAGGAGAGGATGGCTTCATGGACCTTGGCCTGCTTCAGTTCCTTCCCGTCCGGGACCGTGACGTTCTGGTAATAGCCTTCCAGGTGGGCCGGCGCCATCTGGGCTTTCTCCTGTTTGGCATAATATTCGATGGCGCTGCTCTTATATGTATTCTTCCAGTAATTGCAGGTATGGTCGAACACGATCACTTTTTTAGCGCCCGCCTCATAGCAGCGCTTCACGATCCGTCCGACCAGTTTAGGATTGGTATTGGCTCCCAGTTCCGGAGACACGTCCCACCCGATATTGGGTTTCACAGCAACGGTCTGCCCTTTTTTCACGAAACTCCCCATGCCTCCCAGGGCTTTCATGCCGGCGTCGAACATATCCTCTGCTTCGCCTCCCTTGACAGCCACAAGGTCAGGCTGAAGGCCGCGAGCGTTTGTATCCCGGCTAAAGAGCTTCTCCGCCCCGCCCAAGAGAAGGGTCGTTCCGGCTGTTGCCGTATAAGTAAATAATTTTTTTAGGAATTCCCTGCGATCCATGCTCCCCTCCTCGTTCCTGTTTTGCACAGGGATAAGTTTAAACAGATCCGGTCCTAAGTGACCAGCTTCCTGCCGAGTCTTTGGATGGCAAAATACGCGACTATTAAAGTAATAACAAGAATAAAAAGGAAATCAAGAAGAAGCGAATAATTAAATTTAAAAAAACAAACGGCCCGGACCAGCCGTACCGTATGGGTCAGGGGGAAGATCTCGGCCACAGGCCTGAGGACAGGGGGAAGGTTGCCGATGGGGAACACGACCCCGGAAAAAAAGAACATGGGAGAAAGGAAACCCGAGAAATAAAAATTGAACTGGTTGATGTCCTTGACAAAGGACGTGATCAGAAGGGAAATAGAAGCGAACATCACGCCTGTCAGGAAACCCACAAAAGGCGACAGCAGGGTGCTGCCGTTCAGGGGAAGGATACCGAAGAGCGTGAGCATACAAAGTACCGCGAACGTGAAAAAGAATCCTTTGGTCCCGGCCCAGAGGATCTCGCCGATAAGAAGGTTCCGGACATTAATGGGAGCCGCCAGCATGCCGTCGTACACCTTGTCGAATTCCATCCGGATGAACGTGCCGAAGGAACACTCAAAGGCGGCTGTGAACATGGCTGTGGTGACCAGGAGCCCTGTGGCCAGGAACTGGATGTACGGCAGATGGTCCATCTCGACCAGGAACTTGCTCAAGCCCAGCCCCATTCCGGCCAGGAAGATAAGGGGTTCCAGGAACGGCGGCAGTCCGTTGCTGACCAGGTTCTTGGTATAGATCCGGAAGTGCCTGTACCAGACACTGTACAGCCGGTTGAACAAGGACGGATATAATATCGGTTTATTGGTTCTCATTCAGCTTCCTTCCCGTTGTTTTCAGGAAAAGGTCCTCCAGATTGGTCTGACGGATAAAATGATCACCGGCAGTCAGGCGGGAGGCCCTGGACTTCAGATAAGCCAGATCATTCGAATACAAGAGGGCTACTTCATGCACTTCGTCAGAGCGGACCCTTTTCCGGTCCAGGTCTGTCTTCATTTTATTATACTTCTCCCGGCTCATCACTTCCATCACATATCTCTCGATGTTCCGTTTAAGGAGCACCTTGGGCTCCCCTTCCAGTATCTTCCGGCCATTGTCCATGATCAGGATCTTGTCTGCGAGCTGGAAAGCCTCATCCATGTAATGCGTGGTCAGGAGAATTGTGGTCCTCTCCTTCTTCAGCTGGCGTATCTTGTCCCAGATCAGATGCCTTACCTGGGGATCAAGACCGGTCGTGGGTTCGTCGAGTATCAGGAGCCGGGGATTGTTCAGGAGAGCCCGCACAATGATCAGCCTCCGTTTCATGCCGCCGGAAAGCTCGCGGATTCTGGATTTTTTTTTATCCTGAAGCTCCATGAATTCCAGCAGGCTGTGGATGCGGTCCCGGGCTGTTTTCTTCGGTATCTGGTAGAACCGGGAATAAATATCCAGGTTCTGCATCACGTTCAGCTCTTCATCCAGGTTATTCTCCTGGGGGACCACTCCTGCAAGATACTTGATCTTCAATTCCTCATGAAGGGGATCATAGCCGAAGACGCTCACCCGGCTCTCCTTGTTTTTGTCCCTGCGCGTGCGGCCGTACACCATGCCCATGAGCGTGGTCTTGCCTGCTCCGTTCGGTCCCAGGATACTGAAACAGGCCGATTCCCTGACGGAAAAGCTGAGGTCACGGACCGCTTTAAGATCATCGAAGGTCTTGCAGATATGCCTGATACGGATAACGTCATTACCTGTCATTCTTTGAACATCCTCAATAAAATCGATCTTCCAATCTAATATTCTTTTTTTTCTTGTCAAGAATTTTCAAAGGGGAAACAGGGATCAGGAAAAATAAAAAAATTCTGCCGCGAAGGCACAAAGACACGAAGGAAAGGCGAAAGGAAGGAGATAAAGGTTATAAAGGCCGGATAAGGAAATAAAGGCTTTAGAGGCTATAAAGGTTTTAAAGGCAAAGAAAAAATCTCCGTTATTAATATCTTTACCTTTACAGCCTTTCATTTGCCCTTTGTGGCAAATCTTTCTTTTCCTGCTGATTCCTGATTTCCTGAAAGCTGATTCCTTCTTCTCCGTGCCATGGCGTCTTTGTGGCTAAAATTTTATCGCTTTCCTGCCGGCAAGTTATCCGTTCAGGGCTTTGGAGAGTTCACGGACGAAATCTATGATCTTTTTCATTAACAGCTTTTTATTCTTCTGATAACGGTTGATCAGGCTGATAAGGGCTGAGCCCACGATAATTCCGTCGATGTGGTGAAGAAAAGGGCGTATGCCCCTGCCCGACCGTATGCCGAAGCCGAGGCAGAGCGGGAGCTGAATGTTCTGTTTAATGAGTTTTAAATTATTGATAATATCAAGAGGTATGCTGTTCCTGATCCCGGTGGTACCGAGGACCGAAACGAAATAAAGGAATCCTGTGGTAAACTTGGCGATCTCTTTGATCCTTAAAAGAGGTGTCACGGATGTGACCAGGAGCACTGTCTCAAGCCCGTTGTTTATGCATTTTTCATAGAACTTCTGTCCTTCATCATACGGCAGGTCCGGGACGATCACTCCGGAAACACCGCAGCTCTTGGCCAGCCGGATGAATTTATCCTCCCCGTAGACAAAGATGGGATTGAAGTAGCTCATAAAAAGAAGACGGGACTTTATCCTGTTCTTCATCCCTTTCAGGATTTCAGCTATCGTTTCGATATTGATCTTATCATCCAGGACCTTTATCGTGGCTTTCTGTATCACGTCACCGTCCGCAATGGGATCGGAGAACGGGATACCGATCTCAATGATATCCACATCATTCCTGGACAGGGTCATGAGGATCTCTTTGAACGTCCTCAGGTCCGGATATCCGGCAGTGATATAACAGTTCAATACTTTCTTATTTTTAAATAATTCCTGCAGTGGTTCCACTTCTTGCTCCCTGTCAATGAAGGGGGACAGCGCTCTTTTATTCGGGTATAAAATATCCGCTCTTATCCTTGCCTTTCAATTTATTAAAATCCACTTCCAGCTCTATCTCCCGCCATGCTCCCCCCAGCTTGTCGTTCTTGACGGTCTCATAGATAATGACATACTGGTTAATAGGGATCTTGATGATCTCGTTCCTGATATACTGGAGCCTTCCGGCATCCTTGAAATAATAATAATACTGGCCGCCCGTGCTCCTGGCCAGCTCTTTCAGCTCCTGTTCGTTGTTCTGCGTAAAATTAACAATAAAAACAGGCACATGGTTGGCTATCGCGTAATTCCGGCAGACCTCGAGCTCATAATTCTTGAAGTTCTTTTCTATATCAAATTCACCTGTGGTAAAGAAGACCAGGGCTTTCCGGGAAAGCTTGTTCATCAGCTCCGTGATGCTTTCATACAAAGGCCGGGACACGTCATTGATGGTGTTATAATTATCTTCTTCCATGCTGGACAGAATGCGGAGCTGGCTGAAATCATACTTTAAACCGGTCCACCGGGACTGATGGAAATTCTCCACCCTTACTTCATCCTTGGTCTTCAGGATATTCTTGACCAGGTAAGACCCCGCCTCTTTCAGCTCCGGCAGATAATTCTGCATCTTGAAGGATTTCTCCACCAGGTAAATGACCTTGATCTTCTCCTTGTCCTGGAGGCTGGTCAGGAGGTCAAGGGGAGTCATCCGGACGTTCAGTTCACGGACCTGGAAATTCTCCCTGGTAAGATTGGGCACAGGCGTGCCGTCCTTTTTATAAACGCTGGCATACACGACCACGCGCGGATACTTGATGGTATCAATAAGCTCGATATCTGTTTCAAGGTTGGCGTATTTAAAGGCCTCGGGCACGAATACTTCCACGGTATTCTTATAAAAATCACAGACATACAGGGTCCGGTCCCTGGTCATAAAAAGATCGGACACGTTGAGCAGTTTATCCCTGTTAAAATTGAAGTTCTTGATGTTCAGCCAGGAATCATCGTCCCGGTTATAGATATACCCTCCCTGCACGCCGTCGGCGATCAGGAAAAATTCCTTGTCGCAATGGATGTTCCTTAAAGTGGAGAACTTTTTATCGCCGAACACATACTCCAGGAAATTACCGTCCTCATCGAACTTCTGGATGTTCATGTTCACCGCATCGCCCACGTAAATATTGTTCTTTTCATCCACGGTGACAGAGGTGGGTTTAAGGAACTGCCCCGCTTCATCCCCCTTGGACCCGAACTTCATCATAAAAACGCCTTCCGGGGAGAATTTCTGGACCCGGCAGTTACCCGTATCCGCCACAAGGATATTATTATATATATCCACACAGATACCTTCAGGGCCCAGGAATCTTCCGTCCCCTGTACCGGTCCCGCCGGACGTGAAAAGCAGCTCGCCCGTCTTGCTGATCTTCTCGATCCTGTCCCTTTTCACATCGCTTACGATAATATGGGCACGGGCATCGAGGGCGAATCCGTACGGCATCTTGAATGATTTCCTGCCTGAAGTATATTTCTTGATTACTTTATCATTGGGATCCAGCCTGAGTATGGCCCGCGAGGCCAGGCCTGTGATGAACACACCGTTATTCTCGTCGGCGTATACGGCAACAGGCTGGCTGAAACTTTTCCCGTCCCATTTCCGTCCGTCAATGGTCCTGAAATGGGAATAAGGCTTGATAAGATTCCTTTTATCCGGCCGGCCGACCCGGAAATACATGTTATTCAGCTTATCGATCAGAGTATTGTCGGCACCGCCGTTGTCCACGACCTCCTGCCAGGTCTCCATAGTGCTGGAAAGATACCCGGCTTTCCGGTATGCTTTTCCCAGCCAGATCTTGGCGGGGAAAAAATTAGGGTTGTACTGGAGGGATTTGATGAAGAACTCCACGGCCGGGGTATATTTCGTCTCGCTGTAATAAAAAAAACCGCGTTTAAAAAAATCCTCTGATTTGTATTCATCGAAACGGAAAGACGTCTCCGCCAGGATGGTATGCGCCAGGGTCAAAAGGATCAGGATGGATAATGTTGTTCTTCGCATATTTTATTTCTTCGTCAGAAGGGTCCTCAGGACCGGGACAAAGCTGTGATAACCGAAAGGATTGATCAGGTACCAGCGGTTATTGAACCGGATCAGCTTGATCTTCTCTTCCCCGGGATAATCGCCCGCCACCCACAGTTCAGCGGTATTGTTCATCAGGTTCACGGTATACCGGGTGACCCGTATCTGGAAATAGGTCTTCAACCTTAAAAGAGACTCGTAACTATCGTCATTCTTCTGGTTCAGCAGATGGACCAGCACGCTCCGGTACAGCTTGACGAATTCCTGCTGCTCCTTGTTGGAGGCGCTGTCCCAGGTCATTTTCCGGGTACGGTAGTAGCGGTTGAAGCTGTATATGATGTTCTCAAAATTATAGTATTCATACGCGAACATCTTCTCATATTCACGGGCCCGGGCCAGGTCCTGCCACTGTCGGAAGACCTCATCCGGCATCATGTTCCGCCGGCCGGAAAAGAACGGGTCGCAAGCCGTAAAGAACAGAAGGATGCTTAATAATAACAGCTTTTTCATATCTCTACCTCTTATTAAAGAGATATCGAACTGCTAAAGGATAAAGTATCAATAAAAAATTAAAAATCAATAAAATTCTGGGAAGGTAATCGCCGTGCCGGGTATAAAAGGTAAAATGGCGTTTCGGGCCTGCCTGGATGGTATCCACCAGGTATCCCTGTTGGAACAGGGGGAGCCGGGAGGTAATCCGGCCGTACTGGTTGATAAAACAGGTGACCCCGCTGTTGCCGCACCGCACGTACGCCACGCGGGTCTCGACGGTCCGGAAAACATCCGCGATCACGTGCTGCCATTCAGCCTGGGGGGTGAAGGACCAGGTGTCATTGGTGACATTGACCAGGAATTCCGCTCCCTGGAGTATAAATTTCCTGCACAGGTCGCCGAAAATACCCTCATAACAGATGAGCCCGGAGAACCGGAACACCCTGGCCTTCTTTAATATCTCGAAAACCGTGTAACGCCGGCCCGGGGTCCAGTGACCGGCCGAGGTCTCTGTCAGGATACGGTTGATGAAAGGCACCTTGAACGGGAACCATTCCCCGAACGGAACCAGGTGTATCTTATAATACAGGTCCTCGATCACGCCTTCGGGGCTGATCAGCACAGCGGCATTATACTCATCCTCCCTCACCTTATTATTCTGTATCTTTTTCTCATAGTGCGGGATGCCGGTGAAAATATAGTTCCCGAGGTCCCTGGCAATTCTCAGGACGTTCCGGTTATAGAACAGCCGCTCTTTTAAAGCCGGATATTTGATCAGACGCTGGTAATTATCATTGTAATATTTCACATAATCCAGGATAGCGGTCTCGGACCAGACCAGGAGGTCCGGGTCCTGAAGGCTGGCTTTTTCGGAAAGACAGGTCAGACGCGAAACGGCATCGTATTTTATCCTTTCCCAGGAGAGATTAGGATTCACATCGCTCTGGACCAGGGCGATCTTCAGGCCGGGCAGGTTCTTTATTTCATTTTTTACGCTCCTGATCCTGATCATACCGTAAAGGACAGGCAGGAGCAGGATAACAGCCAGGGCCTGCGATAATCTTTTCACGGACTTTTGAGAGGACCGGTTCAGAAAAATTTCCAGGATAATGACATTGGCCAGGACGACCAGAAAGGAAATGATCCAGATACCGAAGGTGTCGGCGATCTGGATAAAGGAAAGAAAATTCCACTGGGAATGGGCTGTCAGTCCCCAGGGAAAACCGAGGAACCCGCTCGACCTGATATATTCATGGCAGACCCAGAGCGAAGGGATGACCAGGATCCTCAGGGACGGAAATTTGTCAAGCAGGAATTTCAGGGCCAGGCCGAACACGCCGAAATAAACAAAATATCCCAGCAGGACACCGGGCAGGGAAAGAAGATGGAATATCCTGAGCCAGAAAAGCAGGATAAAATGAAAGGCCATGCCGAACAGCGTGGAATAAAAAACAGCGCGTTTATACGATCTTTCCTTGAGCATGACATAAAGGAAAGGTGACAGGGAAAAGAACTGGACCCAGAACATGTTCACGGGCGGATAAGAAAGGTTGGAAAGAACGGCGCTGAGGAGCACCAGCATGCTCTTTTTAGCAGTATCGTTCTTTAAAAAATCTTTCATCATAACAACAATTTCCTTTTTCAGAAACATAAAGCGACAAGGGCATGCAAGGCTCTTTAGTGAAAAATTTCCGGACCTTTATTGCCTTTCAAGCCTTTACACCCTTCTTCTCTTAATCAATACTGGGCACGCAGGTAGAATCCGTACACCCAGCCTTCCAGGCCCGAGACCAGCTTTACCTTGAACCAGTAATCGTACATATTGGAGATCTCCTGCTTCTGCTCGCTCCGGTCGATGATCTTCACCAGGGTGCCGGCCGGTATCTTTTTGATGACCTTGCTCTTGCTGGAGGGCTCCTCCCTTACTTTCACGTTCTCGATCACGTACGCGATGGCCTGGGCCGCGCTGGAATCCGGGAATTCCCGTTTGATCTTCTTGTACAGGTCATTGGCCTTGTTGAAATAATCCGTGAGCTGGCTGTCCGTCAGGTTCAGCTCTTTCTTGATGATGGCGCCCTCCTCGTACAAATACAGGTACAGGTCCGCCATGCGGAGGAGGAGCTGGGGCACGTAAGCAGCCTTGGGGTCCTGGTTGTAGATAGCCCAGTATTTCTCCATGATGCTCATGATCTCGGAATAACGGTATTTATTGTCCACCA